>JBEPXB010000320.1:0-4427 GCA_041642135.1 Halobacteriales archaeon
GGTCGCTCCGGACGAGGCGCGACCGGATGGCGACGAGCCACTTCGAGTCGTTCCTCGCGGACGCCGAGCGGACGCTCGACGAGCGGCGGGGACGGGACCTCCGGACGAGCATCGTCGACGACCTCGGCGACACCGCGAGAGCGTGTGGCCTGTCGCTGACGGACGTCGTCGAGGGATCGGGGCTGACGAAACACCGGGTCTGGGAGGCGTACGAGTCCGAGGAACGGCCCCGTGCGGCCGTCTCGTACGTCGTCGAGGAGTACACCGACCGTATCGACGAGGCCGCGGAGCTGACCGAGTATCTCCGCGGACTGGTCGACGGCGACGTGTTCTACGACCGGGTGACGAGCATCGAGACCGAGCCCTACGAGGGGCCGGTCGTGGGGCTGAGCGTCCCGGGGACGCACAACTACCTCGCTGGGCTGGGCGCCTGTGGCATCAACCACAACACGTACGCCCTCCCGGAGGCTCAGTCCGACCGCTTCCTGCTGAAGATCCTCGTCGACTACCCCACCGAGGAGGAGGAGATCGAGGTGGTCGACAGATACACGACCCGGCTGGACCGTTCGATCCCCGTGGAGACGGTGCTCACCGGGCCGGAGCTCCGCGAGGCTCAGGAGCTGGTGCGGGAGGTACCGATCGCCGAGGACATCCGGACGCGGGCGGTGCGGCTCGTCCGCGAGACGCGGAACGTCGACCACATCGAGTACGGCGCCTCCCCGCGGGCGAGCATGGCGCTCGTGGTGACGGCGAAGGCCCGCGCGCTGCTGGAGGGCCGGGCGTACGTCAGCGAGGCCGACATCGAGGCGATGGCCAAGCCGGTACTCCGTCACCGCATCATCGTCGACTTCCGGGCCGAGCGCGAGGGGATGACCCCCGACGACGCCGTCGACGAACTGCTATGACGATCGACCCGGGGTTCCTGGACGAGATCGAGCGCTACGCCCGCTCACAGAAGCGCAACGTCGCCTCGCAGTTCCAGGGCGAGCAGCGCTCGGCCGAGCGGGGCGAGGGGCTCACGTTCGCGGACTACCGGCGGTACTCGCCGGGCGACGACACCCGGCGGATCGACTGGAAGCTGTTCGCCCGCACCGACGAGTTCTACGTCAAGGAGTACGAGGCCGAGCGGAACCTCACCGTCCACGTCCTGCTCGACTCCTCGGCGTCGATGGACTTCGCCGGCGAGGAGGACCTCCCGACGAAGTTCGAGTTCGCCGCCAAGCTCGGGCTCGGCTTCGCCTACCTCATCGCCCGCGAGCACAACGACTTCCGGTTCGTCCGGTTCGACGAGGAGTACGAGCGGCTCGACCGGGGCCGCTCGAACCGCGGGGAGGTGCTGGGGCTGGTCGACACGCTCAACTCCATCGAGCCATCGGGTGACGCCGACTTCCAGGGGGCGCTCGAGGCATACGCGGGCACCATCGGCTCGCGCTCGCTCGTGCTGGTGGCGAGCGACTTCCTCGAGCCGCCCGACGAGATCGAGCGGGGGCTGGAGGCGCTCGCGCGGAACAAACTCGTCCTCGCGCGGGTGATCGACCCCCTCGAGCGCGACCTCCCCGTGTCGGGCGACGCCATCGTCGAGGGGCTCGAGGAAGAACGGACCATCCGGACCCATCTCGGGACCCGTCGCCGGGAGAGCTACCGCGAGCGTCTGGGCGCGCACATCGACGACGTGGCCGCCCGGGCACGCACCCTCCGGGCCAGACACGAACTCCTCGACACGGACGCGGAGTTCTTCGACGCGTTCGGGCAGGTCTGGGTAGAGTAGTCGGGCGTCGACCGCCGCGGGGCGAACCGTCAAGCCGCTCCCGCGAGAGGGCCGGACATGGCCAGCCTGCGACTCCTCCGGCACGCGACGCTCGCCCTCGAGTACGGCGACACCACACTCCTCGTCGACCCGATGCTCGGCGAGGCGGGGTCGATGCCGCCCATCCCGAACACCCCGAACGACCGCCGGAACCCGCTGGTCGAACTCCCGGACACCGATCGCGCACACGACGCACTGCTCGTGACGCACCTCCACCGCGACCACCTCGACGTCGCCGCGAAGGAGCGACTCGCGGGCGAGACGCCGACGCTCTGCCAGCCGGAGGACGCCGACGAACTCGCCGAGGCGGGGTTCGCGGACGCCCGGCCCGTCGACGAGTCGGTCGCGTTCGAGGGGATCCGGGTGACCCGGACGCCCGCCCGCCACGGGCACGGCGACCTCGCCGAGCGGATGGCGCCCGTCTCGGGGTTCGTCCTCGAATCGGCGGGCGAGCCGACCCTCTACCACGCCGGGGACACCGTCTGGTACGACGGGGTCCGCGAGACGCTCGAGATGTTCGACCCGGACGTCGTGGTGGTGAACGCGGGCGCCGCGCAGTTCACCGAGGGCCGACCGATCACGATGACCGACGACGACGTCCTCGAGGTGTGCGAACACACCGACGCGACGGTCGTCGCCGACCACATGGACGCCATCAACCACTGCCTGCTGACCCGCGAGGACCTCCGCGCGACGCTGGTGGATGCAGGGGTCGCCGACCGGGTAGTGATACCCGAGGACGGCGAGCGGGTCGAACTCCCGAACGTCTGACGGGAACCCGCCACGCGTTCGCGTCCGGTGGTGTTTTCCCTCACCGCGGGGACGGGCCGGCATGACACGGGCGCTCGTCATCGGCGGGACGCGGTTCGTCGGCCGCCACACCGTCTCCGAGTTCCTCGACGCCGGCTACGACGTGACGATATTCAACCGCGGCAACCACGAGAACCCGTTCGCGGACGATTCACGGGTCGAACACGTCGAGGGCGACCGGACGGTCGAGGGGGAGATAAAACGGGCCGCGCTGGACGTCGACCCTGACGTCGTCGTCGACTGCGTGGCCTACCACCCCCGGGACGTCCGCGTGGCGACCGAGGCGTTCGCTGACGCCGAGGCCTACGTCTACGTCTCCTCGGGGGCGGCCTACGGCGCGGACCGGATCCCGAAGCGCGAGGGCGAGACGCCGCTCGAACCCTGCTCGACCGAGCAGGCGACCGACGACTCGTGGGACACCTACGGTCCGCGGAAGGCCGAGGGCGACCGTGCGGTGTTCGAGGCCGCAGAGCGCGGCGTGAATGCCGCGAGCATCCGGCCGCCCGTCGTCTACGGCCCCCACGACTACACCGAACGGTTCGACTACTGGATCGACCGCGTCGAGAACCACGACCGGGTGGTCGTCCCCGGCGACGGGACGAACCTCTGGCACCTCGTCTACGCCGGGGACGTCGCGAGCGCGATCCGGACGGTCGCCGAGGAGGGTGACCCGGGAGAGGCGTACAACGTCGGCGACGGTCACGCCCCGACGCTCGGCGAGTGGATCGAGCGCATCGCCGAGGCCTGCGATACGGATGTAGAACGGGTGTTCGCCGGGCCGCGCGAACTCTCGGCTGCCGACCTCGAACTGACCGACTTCCCGCTCTACCGGGAGTACCCCCATCTGCTCTCGACGGCCAAGCTCCGGTCGCTCGGCTGGCGGGCGACCGACCACGAGACCGCGCTCGCGGCGACCGTCGCCGACCACTGGGACTCCGACCGCACGGGCCGGGAGAACGGCCCCGACCGCGAGGCCGAGGAGCGCGTACTCTCCATCCTCGATACGGTCTGATAGAGGTTATCGTAGCCGGCTGGCGGTTCCGATCCGCCACCGTGCGCCGGCCGCGTGATCCCGGGTGAGGACCCGACGAACAACTACGATGGTTCGAGGGTTCGCGGAGAGCCGCCACGCCCTCACTGTCGGGGGATCCGACCGGCCGAGTCGGGGGACGGGGGTCCCGCGCGCCTCGCCCGGTGGGTCGTGGCCGCCGCCTCCGCCGCCGTCGCACTGGCCCTGCTCTGCCAGACCGCACACCCGGTCTCGGTTCGTCCGCTTCGCTCGGCCGCACGGCGGTTCGGCGTTCGGTGGCTTACCGGCTCGAACCCTCCGATCCGCTCGACCCGTCCCCGTCCTCGACGCGCTCGACCCCGGTGAACTCGAACCGAGCGCCACCCCCGTCGGCTGCCGACGACTCCCTGTCGGGAGCGATGGAGACGCGCCAGCCGTGTTCTCGGGCGATCCGGTGGACGATGGACAGCCCGAGTCCGGTGTTGTTCGCCGCGGTCGAGTAACTGGCCTCGAAGGCGCGCTCTCGGACGTCCGGGGGGATGCCCGGGCCGTCGTCGGCGACGGCGAAGCCGCCCGGGAGCGGTTCGACGATCACCGTCACGTCCCGGCCACCGTGCTCGACTGAATTCCGGAAGAGGTTCTCGAACAGTCCCCGGAGCTGGTCGGCGTCACCCCGGACCGTCGGCAGCCCCGGCGAGGTGACGAGCGTGGCGTCGGCCGTGTCGACGGTCTCCCAGGCCGCCCCGGCGACCGCCCCGAGCGCGACCGCGTCGGTCGGGTCGACGCTCCCGCCCCCGGTCG
>JBEPXB010000321.1:0-4416 GCA_041642135.1 Halobacteriales archaeon
TGAGCGCGCGCTTGGCGGCCGTCGCGGCCACGTAGCCGTGGGCGTCACCGACACCGTACCGGGGGGTGACTCCCACGACGAGGACCGTCCCGCCCGACTCACGCATGTCCGCGAAGGCCTCCTTGGCACAGAGGAACGTCCCCCAGCAGTAAACCTCCCAGGCGGTCCTGAACGCCTCGGCCGAGAGGTCGTCGAGGCGGTCCCAGCCCGCCTCCTGGCTCACCTGGACGGACAGCACGTCGACGGGGCCGAAAGCCTCGCGGACCGCCTCGAACCCGTCGGCGACCGCCGCCGGGTCGGTCACGTCCGTCGGGACCGCGAGCGCCTCGTGGCCAGCCTCGCGGAGCGCCGCCGCCTGCTCCTCGAGGTAGTCCGCCGAGCGAGCGAAGAACGCCACCCGGTAGCCCGCCTCCGCGAGCTTCCACGCCAGCTCCTCCCCGAAGCCCGGACCCAGTCCGACGATCAGTGCGGTGGACGGCATACCCGTGTCCGCTCGGCGGTCGCCACCGTATGCCTGTCGCCGCGACCGCGACGTGGGTTCGACCACCGTGTGGGCGACACTCGCCGTTTACGGGTCCGTCTCGAACGCCATCGTGTAACAGACCGCGGTCCCCTCGATGGCGACGGTGCCGTCGTCGCGCGTCACCGCGGTCTCGAGTTCGGTGATCGGCTTGTCCTCGCGCACGTCGGTCACCTCCACGGCCCCCGTGATTGTATCGCCGGGTCGCACGGGGGCGGTGAAGTCCCAGTCGACGTTGAGGAACACCGTCCCGGGCCCGGGGAGGTCCTCGGCGACGACCGCGTTGAGGACGGCGCTCGTCACCCCGCCCTGGACGACGATCTCGCCGAACCCCGACGACGCGGCGGCCGCCTCGTCGTAGTGGATCGGGTTGCGGTCCCCGCTGATCGCCGTGAACCGTTCGATGTCCTCGCGCTCGACCGTCCGCGACCGCTCCGCGCGCTCGCCGACCGACGGCTTCCCGTTCGGCCAGACCGCGTCGTCGGAGGACGTGTTCTCCGTCATGACTGCGTACCACACGGTTCGCGACGACAAATACGGTTAGGTCGTGCGGGCGTCCGGCCATACCGGGAACCGGACGACCCGGACTCCGAACGGCCCGTCGGGAGCCGGGTGCCCGAGTACGACCACGCCCCGCGTGTTCCGGTCAGTGCTCGGCGAGGAACCCCTCGACGTGCTCCACGAGATCCTCGAGCGCGTCGACCGGCGGGGAGTGCCCGCAGTCCTCGAGCTCGACGAACGTGGTCTCGGGGAGGTCCGCGAGGATCTCCTCGACCATCCCGCGGGTGATGACCAGGTCGCGGTCGCCGTGGAGCACCAGCGCCGGCGCCTCGACGTCGCTCGCGGTGCCGTCGCCGGGGCCGTAGGCGTTCTCCTCCTCGGAGACGTTGAAGTGTGCGAGCGCGTAGAAGACGTCTGCGAGGTTCCGCTGGGTGAGCATATCGTCGACGTAGGCCTCGTAGCGCGCCTCGTCGGGCGCGTTGTGGGTGTAGATGAGCGAGTTCCAGACGTTTCGGTAGGTCTCGCGGTCCCCGGCCTCGTTGGCGGCGACCATCGGCGCGACCTGGACGGGGTCGTTCGCGATCGTCTCGTACTCGACCGCGACCTCGTCGGTCGGCTGTCCGTTCTCGTCCTTCGCGTAGATCGGGTAGCCGCGGGTGCTCACCGGGGCCATCAGGACGAGCGACCGGACGCGGTCGGGGAGCGACGCGGCGACGGGGACGGCGACGCCACCGCCGGTCGACCAGCCCCAGAGGTGGAACGACTCGAGGTCGAGGACGTCGACGAACGCCTCGACGTCGGCCGCGAAGTCGTGGAGCGACTCGACCGGCCCCTCGTAGCTCGAGGCACCGAACCCCCGCATGTCCATCGCGTAGAGGGTGTACCGCTCGTCCATCGCCTCGAAGACGAGGTCCCAGTGGTACGAGGAGGTCATGTTGCCGTGCAGGAGGACCACCGGGACGTCCCCGCCCTCGCGGACGCGGTAGCCGATGGTCTCGCCGTTCGGGATGTCCACCGTCCGAACCGGTTCCATCCGCGTGGGGAACACGTCGGTCGTCATAACGGCTTCGCCGTCGCCGCTCCGTCGCCGTTCCCGTCGACGCCCCCGGGGCCGTGAACCGGACCGCCCGGGGGCGAAACCTTATTCGCCGTGGTAGGAATCAACGCACGTCATGCCCGAGAGCGAACCCACCGACGAGTACCGGTACTGGAAACTGACGTGGCCGCAGGTGAACGCCGCCGTCGAGGCCGGGAAGGTAGTAGTAATCCCGGTCGGCTCGACGGAGGACCACGGCCACCACCTCCCGCTCGACGTCGACCAGGTGCTTCCGGGGACGATCTGCGAGACCGCCGTGCAGGAACGCGACGACGCGCTGCTCTTCCAGACGATCCCGCACGGCTATCTCCCTCACCACATGGACTACCCGGGCGGGATCACCATTCGCTGGGACACGTTCGTGAACTACCTCATCGACGTGGGGGTGTCGCTGTGTCACCACGGGTTCGAGCGCCTGCTGTTCGTCAACGGCCACGGGTCGAACCACCACCTCGTCGAGCAGGCGGCTCGCCAGATCAACCTCCAGTACCCCGGCTCGCGCGCGGCGATGATCTCGTGGTGGGAGATCGAGGAACTCCGCGAGGCCGCCGCCGAGTTGCGTGAAGCGGGTCCCGAGGGGACCTCCCACGCCGGCGAACTGGAGACGTCGCTCTACCTCCACATCGACCCCGACGGCGTCGACATGGACCGGGCGGTCCGGGACGTCACTCACCACGAGGGCCCGTACTTCCACAACGACGACCTGGCGGGCGAGACCGACCCCGAAGACTCGACGTCCGCGACGATGATGCCCTGGTGGAGCACCGTCTCGGAGACCGGCGTCCGAGGGGACGCCTCGGTCGCGACCGCGGAGAAGGGCGAGGCGTTCCTCGAGGCTGCCGTCGAGGGGCTGAACGCGCTGCTCGACGGCTTCGCCGACTACCCGCTCCGGGAGATAGAGGACGGGCACGTCCGGGAGGTCGATGATCGGGAGTACGACCCGTTCAGGCCACGGTGAGCGGGGCTCGTCGCCGTCTCAGTCGGCCGGCGTCGCGCCAGCGGCGGTCGGTGCGCCGCCCTCGGCGACGACACCCTCGTTCGCGGCGACCCAGCGGAGCAGCAGGAACGCGAAGACGTACTTCGCGAGGATGTCCAGTCCGGAGTAGCCCCAGGAGGTGACCGCCACGTCGAGCACCGCGAACCCCTCGACGCCGAGCGCCCACAGGACCGGGTAGCCCAGCCAGAGCACGACCGTCAGGTTCCGCAGGGTGCCGAAGATCTCCGCGGTCCCCGCGGCCTCGGCGTCGGCCGGCCACTCGACCAGCAGCACGTACAGCACGACGAGGAAGAACGCACAGCTGATGCCGAAGAACACCCAGCGGAGCGCGTACGAGGAGGTGATCAGCGCGGCCGCCAGGCCGGTGACGCACATCCCGATATCCATCGTGATCGCGGTGAACAGTTTGTCGCGACTGGTGCCGGCCAGCAGGCCGAGCGCCAGCAGTATCATCGGCGTCGAGAGCGTCCACGTGAGGTATCGGCCCCACGGCGAGAGGACCTCCTGACCGGCCAGCGGGTGACCGGCAGGCATCTGGATGAGCCCCACCGTCAGCCCGGAGACCAGGCCGGCGTAACTGGAGATGGAGACGAGCGGGACCAGTAGCGTGGCGACCCAGATGAGCCGCGCACGCTCGGTCCGGAGCCGCCGCCCCATGGCGACGAACAGCAGGATCGAGAACCCGGCCAGAGCGATGTTGACCCACAGCGACGAACTGAGCAGGACGTCGCCGGCGATGCGTTCGAACACCTCGGACTGTGAGGTCTGCATCGGGAGAGCGAGCCCCGGGAACGACCCGACCGCTGGGAGTGCGTGTGTCATGATGGTCTCGGCGACGGCGTCGCCCGACGCGCACGCCTGGCTCGGCCGTCGTCGGTCGTATTCGGCTCCGCGGTAACATAAGCGCGCGTAAATCGCCCCTGGTTTGCCGATTCGAAATCCTCTTTATAACGTATCGTAACGGATGGCGAATATCGGGTGGATCCGGAAGGATCGGGTGGACCGAGGGACAGCTACTTGCCGTCCTGTGTCGACCGCCATCCATGAGCATCGAACGGCCCCGGGCGGGACGGCACGCGGAGATCGCCTCGATACTCGACGCGAAGGACGGCGGCGTGGCGCCGCCCCGGGACCGGGCCGACAAGTACACCGTCGTCGGCGCCGCTCGTCGAGGGACGTACGCGAACTGGCTGACGCCGGTCGAGGAGCACTTCGTCTGCCACCGGAACGACATCCCCGAGGTCGAGGCGGACTCCTGGACCGTCTCGCTGACCGGCGACCTCGAGGACGACCTCTCGATGG
>JBEPXB010000322.1:0-4413 GCA_041642135.1 Halobacteriales archaeon
CCGATCCGCCGAACCTCTCTGCCCGAACGGAGTCCCCGCCGAGCTATATATTTCGGCCCGAAAAGGGTGACCTCTTCCGGGGAAGCTTTAACAGGCTTACTCCTAACGGGCACCCATGGCAGACGAGGATTCCACCGGACGGCGGATAGACCGGCGCTCGATACTGCGCTACGCCGGTGTCGGTTCGGCGGGCGTGCTCGCCGGGTGTACGGGCGGGGGCGGCGATGGGGGCGACGGTGGCAGCGACGGCGGCGATGGCGGGGGCGACGGCGGCGGTGGTTCCGACACCACGCCGTCGCCGACCCAGGCGGAGGGCGAGGACACGGAGACGCCCTCGCCGCGGTCCGGCGGGGAGCTCACGGTCGGGTTCGAGGCCGAACTGACCGGCCTCGACCCGCACAAGACCTCCAGCGTGGTCTCGTGGGTCGTGGTCTACAACCTCGCGGAGACGCTGATCACGTTCGAGGACGGCGAGCCGATCGGGCGGCTCGCCGATAGCTGGGAGATCAGCGACGACGGCCTCCAGTACACGTTCGAGCTGAAGGAGGGCGTGATGTTCCACCCCCCGACCGACCGGGAGATGGTCGCCGAGGACGTGGTCTACTCCTTCGAGCGGATGAACCAGCAGGAGGCGATGGGCGGGGACCTGGCGGCGATGGAGTCCGTCGAGGCCGAGGGCGACTACACCGTGACGTTCACGCTCTCGGAGTCGTTCGCGCCGTTCTTCAACTTCCTCGGGCGGGTGCCGTGGGTCGTGATCCCGGAGGAGGCGGTCGAGGAACAGGGCGGTGGCCTCGGCGACTTCCAGGAGCCCGTCGGCACCGGCCCGTTCCAGTTCGACGAGCACCAGCCGGGGAACTTCCTCCGGATGACCGCCTTCGACGGCTACCGCGAGGACCTCCCGTACCTCGACGCGGTGCGGATCGAGCCCGTGCCGGACGCCGACTCGCGGGTCGCCGCGCTCCGTGGTGACGACATCGACCTCGCGCGGGCGGTCCCCGGGCGGGCCGCCGAGTCGGTCCGCGGGGACGCGAACACGTCGCTGCTCCGCCAGCGGGCGACCGGGTGGGCGCAGATCCACATCAACTGCAGCGTCGAGCCGTGGGACGACCCCGCGGTGCGGCGCGCGGTCGCCCACGTCATCGACCGGAGCTCGATCGTCGAGGCCGGCGTCTCCGGGTTCGGAACCGCGGCCTGGCAGCCCTACGCCGAGGAGAGTATCTGGAACTTCGACCTCGGCGACTCGAAGCGCGAGCGCGACGTCGAGGAGGCCCAGCGGATACTCGAGGAGGCCGGCAACCCCCTCGACGGGCGGACGCTGACCTTCAAGACGAACACGCGATACGCGATCATGGAGTCGACTGCCGACCTCGCCATCGCCCAGCTCCGCGAGGCGGGCATCGACGCCGAGACGGAGGTGCTGGAGTGGGGGACCCAGCTCAGCGACTTCCTCAACGCGAACTTCGGCGCGATGGCGTTCTCGGTGCCGTTCAAGATCGACCCCGATCGCCACTACTACGGGTTCGTCCACCCCGACTCGAACCAGTGGAACAAGTACGGCGAGGACCAGCCCGACGCCCAGCGGATGTACGACCTCGTGGCGGAGGGTCGAACCGAGACCGACCAGGAGGCGCGGGTGGATATCTACACCGAGTTCCAGAAGCTCGTCAACGAGAACGTCCCGTGGATCTCGATCGCGCGGACGGACGACCTCATCGGCCTCCGGAACGACGTCAAGGGGTACCAGTCGTGGTTACTCCCGTACACGCGGTACTGGACGATGTGGAAGGACGAGTGATCACCCCCGACGCCGACGCGGACGGACGAGTGATCGACCCCGGCCTGGAGCCACGGCACTACCGATGACGACCTCGACGGGGGAGTACGCGGTCAAACGGCTGCTCTGGGCGATACCGGTGCTCGCGCTGGTCTCGTTCATCGTCTTCGGGCTCGTCCGGCTGGTCCCCGGCGGGCCGGCCGTCGTGATGCTCGGCGCCGACGCCAGCCCCGAACAGCTCGAGGCCGTCCGGACGGAACTCGGGCTGAACCGGCCCGTCTACGTCCAGTACGTCGACTACATCGGCGAGGTCCTCCGGGGGGACTTCGGCCGCTCGTACGTGAACAACCAGGAGGTGAGCGCGGCCATCGCCGCTCGGCTGCCGACGACGCTGTTCGTCACGCTCGCGGGGTTCGTCGTCTCCCTCTCCGTGGCCATCCCCGCGGGCACGCTGAGTGCGGTCAAGCGCGGGACCAAGTGGGACGGCGTCGGGCTGACGTTCGGCCTGCTCGGCGTCTCGATCCCGAACTTCTGGCTCGGCATCGTCCTCCTGCTGACGTTCGGGGTGACCTACGACTTCCTTCCCGTCGCCGGTTACGTCTCCCCGCTCGAGGATCCGGTCGAGGG
Source organism: Halobacteriales archaeon (assembly GCA_041642135.1). GTDB lineage: Archaea > Halobacteriota > Halobacteria > Halobacteriales > Haloarculaceae > Salinirubellus. Next base: position 2,405 of record JBEPXB010000322.1, read on the forward strand.
GCTCCGGTACCTGATCCTCCCGGGCATCACCCTCGGGACGGCGATGGCGGCCATCGTCACCCGGATGCTCCGTTCGGAACTACTGGAAGAACTCCAGCAGGACTACCTCAACGCGGTGCGGATGAAGGGCGTGAGCGAGACCCGGACGCTCGTCCACGCGATGAAGAACGCGTTCATCCCCGTCGTCACGGTGATCGGGATGCAGTTCGGTTACTTGCTGGGCGGGAGCATCATCATCGAGGTGGTGTTCTCCATCCCGGGGATGGGCCGGCTGCTCGTCAACGCCATCACCAGCCGCGACTACATCACCCTCCAGGGGATCGTGATCGTCTACACGACGTTCTTCGTCGTCGTCAACCTCGTCGTCGACATGACGTACTTCTACCTCAACCCGAGGCTGCGAGGGCAGTGATGCCAGGGAACGACCACACCGACACCGACACCGACACTGGTGCCGGGTCCGGAGCCGGGACCGAGACCGACGGCGGGACGGCCACCGGCACGGGAGCGGGGGCCGACGCGGGAGCCGGGGCCGGCACGGGACCGGCTGGCGACCCGGAGACCGCCGCCGGCCGCTCGGATCGACCGATCGTGCGGCGGGCACGCCGGTTCGCCCGGCGGTTCCGGCGCAACCGGCTCGCGACGGTCGGTCTGCTGATACTCGTCGTGTTCCTCGTCGTCGCGCTGTTCCCGGGGCAGATCGCCCCGCAGCCGTACGACAGCACGGACGTGCCGAACCGGCTCGCGCCCCCCAGTCTCGAGAACCCGATGGGGACCGACCGCTACGGCCGGGACGTCTTCTCGCGGGTGGTGTTCGGCGCCCGCATCGCGTTCCAGGTCGCGGTGCTGACCCCGCTGGTCGCGGTGACTGTCGGGGTGCCGATCGGTCTACTCGCGGGCTACTACGGCGGCCTGCTCGACGACGCGCTCATGCGGGTGATGGACTCGATCTTCGCGTTCCCGACGATCCTGCTGGGACTGACGCTGGTGGCGGTGTTCGGCCAGTCGCTGACGAACATCGTGCTCGCGCTGGGGGTGGTGTTCATCCCGCAGTTCGCCCGTATCACCCGCGGGAGCGCCCTCTCGGTCTCGCGGGAGAACCACGTGAAGGTCGCCCGCTCGCTCGGGGCGTCGGACGCCCGGATACTCGCGCTGCACGTCTTTCCGTTCTGTCTCTCGGCGATCCTCGTCCAGGCGACCATAACGGCGGCGCTCGCTATCATCCTCGAATCCTCGCTGTCGTTCCTCGGGGTTGGAGTGCCGCCGCCGCGGCCGTCGTGGGGCGGGATGCTTCGCGTCGGCAAGGGGTTCGTGGGCAGCGGCGAGTGGTGGTACAGCGTCTTCCCCGGGCTGGCGATCGTCTTCTCCGTCCTGGGGTTCAACCTCCTCGGGGACGGACTCAGGAGCGTGCTCGACCCGCGGACCGACCCGGACAGGGGGCGATGACGATGGCCGGAAACGACCCGGACACGGCGACGGCGGACGGACGAACCGGCGACGGACGGACCGATGGCGGACGAACGGACGGCGCGGCGGACGAGCCGCTGCTCTCGGTGGCGGACCTGACGACCCGGTTCTACACCGACCAGGTGGTCTCGGCGGTCGACGGGGTCTCCTACGATCTTCGTACTGGTGAGACGCTCGGGATCGTCGGGGAGTCCGGATCGGGCAAGTCAGTCTCCGTGCGGTCGCTCGTGGGGCTGGTCGAGTCTCCCGGACACATCGACCGGGGTTCGGTCCGCTGGAAGGGCGAGGACCTCGTCGGGGCAAGCAAACGAGAACTCCGCTCGGTTCGCGGCGCGGAGATCGGGATGGTGTTCCAGAACGCGAAGGCGGCGTTCGACCCGACCTACACCGTCGGCGAGCAGATCGTCGAGGCGGTTCGTGCTCATAGGGATCTCTCGAAGCGGGCCGCCCGCGAGGAGGCACGGGACCTGCTCGCGGAGGTGGGGCTCCCCAACCCGGAGTCGAACCTCGACGCCTACCCCCACGAGTACTCGGGCGGGATG
>JBEPXB010000323.1:0-4410 GCA_041642135.1 Halobacteriales archaeon
CCGTGGTCGTGACGGGCGTGTCGTCTATCGCGGCGGCCATCTTTCCGACGGTGTTCGCGGTGGCCGGCGCGACCAGCAGGACGTCCGCCCACCCCTCGCGCCCGCAGAGCTCGACGTGCTCGACCCGACCCGTGATCTCGGCCACGACGTCGTTCTCGGTAGCGAACTCGACGGCCCACGGGTGGACGATCCCCGTCGCCGCGTCGGTGAGTACGGCGCGAACCGCTGCGCCCTCGCGCCGGAGTTCGTGGGCCAGCTCGACGGTCTTCACGGCCGCGATGGACCCCGACACTCCCAGCGCGACGTTCACGCCCTCCAGCATACCACGGGCTGGGTCGCGCCGGTATATCAACCCACGGACGTCGGGCGAGTGGTCGCGCCTGTCGGCTTCGACCCCGACCGCGAGTGCTCGCTGTCGCCCGGTCCGGACGACTCACAAACGATTAGCACCCCCGGCAGCGAGGGAGTGACGATGACCGAAGAGACTGACTACGACGTGGTCGTCGTGGGTGGTGGCGTCGCCGGACTGTCCGCGGGGATCTTCACCGCCCGGCACGGGCTCGACACCGCGATACTCTCGGCGGGCGGGTCGCTGCTCCGGCGCAACGCCCACCTCGAGAACTACCCCGGCTTCCCGGCCGGCGTGGACGCCCGGCTCCTCCTCGACATGATCTCCGACCAGGCCGAGCGGAACGGCTGCGAGCTCTACGAGGCCGAAGTCAGCCGGATCGACCGACTGGACGCCGACGCGGGCGCGGGCTTCACCGTCGAGACTGCCTCGGGGAGCGAGTGGTCGACCGAGTACGTCGTCGCGGCGACGAAGAACGCGACCGACTACCTCGAGGGCCTCGACGACATCGAGTTCCTCCACCGGGGCAAGACGTTCGTCGCCACCGACGGCGCCGGGCGGACGGGCGTGCCCGGCCTGTACGCCGCCGGTCGACTCGCCGAGAAGCCACACCAGGCGGTCGTCGCCGCCGGTCACGGCGCCGAGGTGGCCGTGACGCTCCTCGAGGACGACGACCGGCCGTTCTACCACGACTGGGTGGCTCCCGAGGGGTACTTCACCGGTCGCGGCCGGGACGTCCCTCCGGGCTGCGAGGAGATCGGCGAGGCAGAACACCGCCGGCGCGAACGCGAGTCGATGACCGTCGTGCGCGAGTACTTCGCCGAGCCCCACCCCGAGACGCCCGAACAGCACCCGAGCGTCGAGGGGGACGACTGATACGGTCGTGCGTACCGATGTACCGGCGATCACCCGGACGGGGTCGGTTAGCGCCGGTAAAAGACGACGCACGACCGTATGAGGGTACGAAAGCCCGTCCGGCCTGCCGCCCCCGGAAGGTTGAGGTGCCGACCCGCCGAAGACGGGGTCGTGAGCCGGGACGCCGTCGAGGTCAGCACCGTCGTCTACCTCCCGCCGGAGGACGTCTACGAGTTCCTGGTCGACTTCCCGCGGTACGCGAACTACTCGAAGCACCTGACCGAGGTCCGCCAGTACGGCGACGGCGGGCCGGGAACCGAGTACGACCTGGTGTTCGAGTGGTGGAAGCTCAGGTACGCCGCCCGCTCGCGGGTTGAGTCCGTCGACCCTCCCGACCGGATCGACTGGCTGATCGTCAAGGACATCGACGCCGCCGGCTACTGGTCGATCGAGGAAGTCCCCGAAGCAGCCCCGCCGGACCGCGAGACGGCCTCCCGGGTGACACTGCGCGTCGACTTCCACCCCGAGACGGCGAACTCGGGCGCGCTGAACCTCCCCGCGTTCGTGAGCCTCTCGTGGGTCATCGAGAAGGTCAAGCCGAAGATACAGGCCGAGGCCGAGCGGGTCGTCCGGCGCATCGTCGCCGACATCGAGGGCGAAACGCGCGAGGTCGACCTCGAGATACGCTCCTCGCCGGACGTCGTCTGATCCGGGGGACCCGGGGCCCGACCCGCTCCCGTTGCCGTTCCCCTCCCGGTCCGATGTGCCGCTTACTCCCCTTCCCGTCCGTAGTCGCCGCCGTACTTCATGAAGAAGTAGGCGAGCCCGAGCGTCGAGAGCATCCCGAAGGCGGTGGCGATGCCGAGCGTCCGGGCGCTCTCGGGGATCGGTGGCGGGCCGCCGCCGCCCTCGCCGCCACCGCTGGAGGGTGGCTCTCCGCTCTCGTTGACGATGACCTCGCCGACCATCCCGGCGGTCCGGTGGGGCTGACAGAAATAGGAGTAGGTCCCCGTGGTCTCGAAGGTGTGTTCGTACTCGTGGCCGGTGTTGTACAGGGTGTTGGCGTCGCCCTCGGTGCCCTCCCAGTTCGCGCCCTCGGGCTGGTCCTCGACGACGATGTTGTGGTTGTCCGACTCCCAGACGAAGTGGACCGTGTCGCCGGGAGCGACGTAGACCGTCGCGGGCTCGTACACGAGGTTCCCGTCCGGCCCCACGATCACTTCCTTCGTGGTCTGTCCGGCCGCCGTCCCGGCGCCCGCGCCCGCCGCGCCGGCGACCGCCGCCGTTCCGGCCGCCGTCCGCAGGAACCCACGCCGGCTCACCGCGTCCGAGTCCTCCGCGCTCATGCCCGACTGTAACCGGTCTCCCCTACTGAATATATTGGTTCGTCCCGGGCGAACCGTGGAGCCGGGTACCGGTTCGGTCGGCTCCCCGGGTCGGTCTCGCCTCCCGCACGACGAGTCGGTCCGGCCACGCGGAGTTGTACTCACGGAATTCGGTCGCCACTCCCGACGGATGCGCCGGTTCACCCGCGCGGAGCGGGCTCGCTGTGACTACTCGTTCTGGGTCTTGATGTCCGCGGAGAGCCCCTGGGCCATCTGGATGTCCTTCGAGTTGTTGAGCGTCCACGCGGTGCGCTCGGTGACGGCCTCGATGACCTCGCGGGCGCTCGGGTAGCCGTTGCCGGACTTCTTCACGCCGCCGAACGGGAGCTGGACCTCGGCGCCGATGCAGGGGAGGTTGCCGTACGCGAGGCCGACCTCCGCGTTGTCGCGGTAGTAGTTGATCTGCCGGTAGTCCTCACTGATGACCGCGCCCGCGAGCCCGTAGTCCGTGTCGTTGTGGATCTCGACGGCCTCCTCGATGTCGCCGTCGTACTCGAGCAGAGCGACGTGTGGCCCGAACACCTCCTCGTGGGTACACCGGAGCGGTGCGTGGGCGTCGGCCTCGTAGACGAAGGGGCCGACCCAGTGGCCGTCCTCGTGGCCCTCGGGGATCTCGTCGGGATCGAGCTCCGTGCGGTCGACGAGCACGTTCACGTCCTCGCGCTTCGCCAGATCGTTGTAGCTGGTGACCTTCTCGACGTGCTCGGCCTCGATGAGCGGGCCCATGAACGTGTCCTCCTCGAGCGGGTCGCCGACGGCGACGGCCTCGGCCACTTCGACGAACCGTTCCTTGAACTCGTCGTAGACGTCCGTGTGGACGACGAGTCGCTCGGAGGAGACACAGCGCTGGCCGGTCGTCTTGAACGAGCTCATCACCGCGGAGTGGACGGCGATGTCGAGGTCCGCGTTCTCGGTGATCACGATGCCGTTCTTCCCGCCCATCTCGCAGGCCGCGAGTTTGCCGGGCTCGCCGCCGACCTTGCTCGCGATTCCCTGACCGACCTCGGCGCTCCCGGTGAACAGCACGGTGTCGACGCGGTCGTCCTCGACGATGGCGTTGCCGGCGTCGCCGAACCCCTGGACCATATTAAAGACGCCGTCGGGGATGCCCGTGTCGTCGAACATCTCGGCGATGATCTGCCCGCACCACGGCGTCTGCTCGGCGGGCTTCCACACCACGGTGTTCCCCTCGACCAGCGAGACCGCCATGTGCCAGAACGGGATGGCCACCGGGAAGTTCCACGGCGTGATGCAGCCGACGACCCCGCGGGGTTTCCGCCGCATGTAGGCGTCCTTCGCGGGGATCTCGCTCGGGACGACGTCGCCGTGGGGGTGGCGAGCGTCGCCGGCGGCCCACTCGACCATGTGCCACGCCTCGGTGACGTCGGCCTTCCCCTCGCTTATCTCCTTGCCGCACTCCTTCGTGACGATCTCGCCGAGCTCCTCGTGGCGGTCCCGGAGCTCGTGGTAGATCTCCCAGAGGTACTCCGCGCGGTCGATGTACGAGAGTTCGCGCCACTCCGCCTCGGCCGCCCCCGCGGCGGCGACCGCCCGCTCGATGTCCGTCTCCGTGCCGCGGCGGAACGTCCCGAGCGTCTCGCCCGTCGCGGGGTTCTCCGAGTCGAACGTCTCCGTGCCGTCGCCCTCGGTCCATTCGCCGTCGACGTAGTGCCGATACGGGTCGGATGCCATACCTGAAACTCACACGGACGGAGAGTAATAAGCACCCCCGCCCATGGGAGGGCCGCAACCGTCGGTAACACCGTCGACGGCGCGTACCCGTTCGCGCCCCGCGACCCCGGCCGTGGAGGGCAAGGGATT
>JBEPXB010000324.1:0-4409 GCA_041642135.1 Halobacteriales archaeon
GTCGAGGCGAACCGGTCCGCCGGGACGACCCCGTCGATCGCGGTGGGCGAGCCGACGGCCGCCACGGACGACTCCCCGGGGTCGAACGCGACGGCCGTCGGTGCCGACCCCCTGCCGGACTGGGGGCCGCCGGACGCCCTCGCCGGCGCCGACCGCGTGACGCTCGTCGCCACCCTCGTCGGTGGAATACTGGGGATCCGTCGGCTCAGGCTGGTCGAACACGGCCGGCGGACCCTCCGGCTCCGGTACCAGTCCGCGACCGACTCGCCGGTCTCGGACGTAGAACGGGCGTTCGAGCGGCTCGAACTCCTGCTCTCGCGACGACGGCGGCCGCGGGCGTCCGGCGAGACGCCGAGACAGTACCTCGACGCGGTCGGTGCGGTCGGCGACGACCGGACGAGCCGGGTGGTCGAGCTCTACGAGCGGGCCGCCTACTCCGGGACCGTCTCCCGCGAGGAGGCCGACGAGGCCATCCGGTGCGTGGACGAACTCGTAGCGGAGGGCCGGACCGACCGCCACCGGTGAGCCGTCGGACGCGAGTCACCCGGTGGCCGTGGCGGTCGCCGGCCGCCGAGCGCGCGTCGGCGACGGGTCCACGGTGAGCAGAGTTATACCCCGACGGGTGTGTACGCCCCGCATGGCCGGACTCACACGACAGTCGCTAACCGGTGGACCCCGCGAGCGGGGCGTCGTCCACGGCGAGGCGTTCGCCGACGAGATCCGTCACAACGTCGAGACCTACCTCGACACCTTCCGGGAACGGGGTATCGACACCGGCCGAGCGAGGGAGCTGGCGGCCGGGTTCGTCCCGCGGATCGAGGAGTGGAACGCCGACTACGCCACCGAGATGGCGGGCGTCGCCGACGGCAGCGGCGTCCCGGTCGAGGACGTCGCGCTCGTGAACGTCCGCTACGAGGTGCTCTACAACGCCTACACCGCCGACGGGGACGAGCCGACCGACGCCGAGGCCGCCGCCGCCGTCGACGGCTGCACGAGCTTCGGTATCGGACCGGAGGCGTCGGCGGACGGCCACACCTACGTCGGGCAGAACTGGGACTGGATCCCGGCCGTCGAGACGTTCCTGATGGACGTCCGCCGCGAGGACGGCCCGGACTTCCTCGCGGTCACCGAGGCCGGGATGGTCGGCGGGAAGTTCGGCCTCAACGAGCGGGGGATCGGCTACGCGGTCAACGGTCTCGCCACGCCCGAGGACGGCGAGCACCCGTTCCGCAAGCCCACCCACGTTCGCGGGCGGGAGATCCTCGACGCCGAGCGGTTCGACGCGGGGCTCGAACCGGTGATCGCCAGCGACCGACCGGGGTCGCGCAACTACCTCCTCGGTCACGCCGAGGGCGAACTGATCGACCTCGAGACCGCACCCGAGGTGGTGAACTACCGCTACCCCGAGGGCGGGATCCTCACCCATGCGAACCACTTCGAGGACCGGACGCGGGTGGAGAGCCGGCTGGAGCGGCTGAGCCCCCACTCGCTCGTCCGCGGCGCGCGACTGCGCCGCCTGCTCGAACGCGACGCCGGCGCCATCGACGAGGAGGTACTGAAATCGGCGCTCCGCGACGACTTCTGCCATCCGAACGGCATCTGCCGGTACGCGACCGGCGAGGGCGGCGCTCGCGGCGACTACCACACCAAGGTCAGCGTCGTCATGGACCTGACCGAGCGCCGGCTGCTCCTGACCGACGGCCCGCCGCGGGAGGCCGAGTACCGCGAATACCGGCTGACGTAGGCGACGGTCCCCGGGGAGCTACAGCCCCTCGAGCTCCCAGCCGACGAACGGCTCCTCCGGTTCGACGGCCATCGCGTCGAGCGCGCGGGCGAGTCCGGCGTACGAGCCGACCAGTACCGTGGTCCCGACGGCCGTCTCGCGGTCGAAGGCCTCGACGAACCGCTCGAACGTCCCGTCGTCGACGGTGCCACGGGCGGTCGCGACCGCGTACGCCAGCAGTGCCGCTTCCGTCTCGTCGAACCCGTCGTACGCCTCGCGGCCGACGGCGCGGATCTCCTCCGGCGCGAGGCCGACGCTCAGGCCGTGTCGGACGTGCTGGTGCCACTCGTAGCGGGCGTCGCTCCCCCGGGCGGCGGCCAGGATCGCCAGTTCGCGCTGTCTGTCGGTGAGCCCGGATTCGCGCCAGAACTCCCGGATCGACCTCCGGAACGCGCGCAACGCCCCCGGGTTGTTGCCGATCGAGCGGTGGACGTGGCGGGGTCCCGTGCTGAACACTTCCCGGTACTCCTCGGGGAGGTCCTCGGAATCCATCGACGTGACGAGCAGGTCGGGATCGTCCGGGAACGCCTCCGGGTCGACGTAGGGTACGCGAGCCATGCCGGTGGTGGCGCACGGCGGGGCCATATAGGTTCCCGCGGCGGGAAACCCGACGGCTAAAGTACCCACCCCGCGACCGCCCGCCGTGGGAGATACGGCCGGTGCCGAGGAGCGGTTCGTGCGGGGCTACGGCGGCAGACTGCTGGTGACCGTCTCCGTGGGGTGGGCGACGATCCAGTGCGGCCGACTGGTGCTGTCGCCGCTGCTGCCGACCGTCCGCGAGAGCCTCGCCATCTCGAACACCGAGGCCGGACTCGTCTTTTCTCTGCTCTGGGGGCTCTACGCGCTGTTGCAGTACCCGAGCGGCCGGCTCTCGGATCGGCTCTCCCGGAAGACGCTGCTCGTCGCCGGCGGGGCCATCGGCGCGGCCGGCTACCTCGCGATGGGGCTCGCACCGACCTACCTCGCCTTCCTCGGGGGGGCGGCCGTCGTCGGCGTGGGCGTCGGGCTCTACCCGACGGCCGCGCGGGCGCTCCTCTCCGATCTCTTCGTCGAGCGCCGCGGCCAGGCGTTCGGCCTCCACACCGCCTCGGGCGACGTCGGTGGCGTCGCCGCCGCGGGGCTGGCGACGCTCGTCCTCGCCGTCGCGACCTGGCGGATCGCGTACCTCCCCGTGGTCGGCGTCCTCGCGCTCGCCGTCGTCGCGATACACTTCCAGAGCCGCGAGCGGTACGTCGTCGAGCGAACCGAACTCGCGCTGGGTGAGACCGCACGCCGACTCCTCGGGCGGCCCGGTCTCCGTCGGCTCGTCCTCGCGTACGTCCTCTTCGCGTTCAGCTGGCAGGCCACGACCGCGTTCCTCCCTACCTTCCTCCAGGCGAGCAAGGGGCTCTCGCCGGCCATCGCCAACGCCGGGTTCGCCGCGCTATTTCTAGTGGGTGCGGTAGCCAAACCGACGGCCGGGTGGCTCGGCGACCGCGTGCGGAAGCGCCGGGTCGCGCCCGCGTCGCTCCTGCTCGGCGCCGCCGCGCTCGGGGCCGTCCTCGTCGTAGAGTCCCCACCGGTCATCGTCGTCGGCGTCGTGCTGTTCGCCGCCGGCCTCCTCTCGTTCCCGCCGGTGATGCAGGCGTACCTGATGGACCGACTCCCGGACGAGAGCATGGGCGGCGACCTCGGGGCCATGCGGAGCGTCTACATCAGTATCGGGGCGACCGGGCCGACCGTCACGGGTGCCGTCGCCGACCTCTCCTCCTTCGGCGTCGCGTTCACGGTGCTCGCCGGCTGTATGCTCGTCAGCGCGGTGCTCGTCCGGAGTTCTACCCGACAGGTCGACGCCGGCGAGGACTGAGGCGCCGTACCCGTGTCCCGCCGATCGGTCGGACGGGGTCGACGGTCGACGGGAAAGGATCCGGACGGAGCGTACGACCCGGCAGCGAGGGCGAGTGACGACCCGCCGTCCGGGGCCGATCCCTACTCCCCGAACACCTCGTTGATGACCGAGAGCTGTGCGGGGTGGATGGCACCCTTGCCGTCGAAGCCGAGCGCGCGCGAGCGACGACACGACTCGCGCAGACCCTCGGGGTCCGAGTAGTCGGCGTACGGCCCCTCGTAGGCCGCGACACCCGCCGCCCGCGCGGCGGCGACGGTCCGGAACCGGGCGTAGTGCCAGACGTCGCCCGGGTAGCTCTCGGCCGTCCCGCCGATGGTGTCGACCTTCAGGTCCTGTGCGGCGGCGTAGTCGCCGAACCCGAGCGAGACCGACTCGACCCGGTCGTGCGCCCGGAGGACGGCGTCGATCCGCCCGAGCGCCTCCACCTCCTCGATTATCACGCCCATACCCACTCCCTCCGCACGCCCGTTCCCCGCGGCCAGCCCGTCGAGGAGCTTCCCGACCGTGTAGACGTCACCCGGTCGCTGGACCTTCGGGATCACCAGGGCGTCGAGCGCCTCCCCCGCGCGCTCGACCACCTCGACGACGTCACGGATACCTGCCGGGTGTTCGAGGGGGTTCGGCCTGACCGTCACGACCTTCTCGCCCCAGTCCAGGCCGAGGAGCGCCTCGATCACCCGCTCTCTCGCCCGCTCTTTCTCGTCCGGAGCGACGCCGTCCTCCAGGTCGAGGGTCACC
>JBEPXB010000325.1:0-4403 GCA_041642135.1 Halobacteriales archaeon
GGGTCCGGCCCGGAGTGGAGACAGTCACCGCCGCAGCCGACGATGGCGACGCCGTCGGCGCCGGCCGCGAGCGCGTGCATCGCGTGGGCCTCGCCGACGGTGTCCGTACAGTTCACGCGCACGGGAAGGACGGGGGGATACGCGACGTCCTCGCTGCGGGCGGCCCGGCGGCCGTACTCGCGGAGGCGGTCGGCGGCGTACTCCGAGCAGACGAACGCGACCACGTCCCGCTCGATGGCCGGCTCCTCGTCGCCCGAGAACCACCCACCCTCCTCGAGTTCGGGGTCGAGCAGCGCCTCCACCTCGCGGGCGATCCGGCGGTTCGACGGCTCGCGGAGCATCGTCGCCCCCGTCGGGCACGAGGCGGTGCAGGCCCCGCAGTTCTGGCAGGCCACCTCGTCGAACTCGACGGAGTCGACGGTGGGGCGCTCGACCGCACCGTGGGGACAGGCATCGACGCAGGCGTTACACCCCATCTGGCTGGAGTCGCCGGCCGCACAGACGTCCATCTCGAGGTCGAGGAAGTCCGGCTTCTCGATGCCGCCGAGCCGGCTCTCGACGGCCGCGACCGTCCCCGCGTCCACCGGGCCCGTGTAGAAGCCGACGACACCCCCGCGCGTCGAGGAGGCGCCGGGGAAGACGACCTGGTCGACCTCGACGGTCTCGGTCACGCCCTCGAGGTCGATGGCGTCGGTCGGACAGCAGTCGACCCAGTCGCCCTCCGGGGCGTCGGGGGTCACGTCGACCGGCCGTGCCGTGGTGTGCTCGGGCATCTCGACGACGCACTCCATGCAGCCGATGCAGTCGTCGGTGACGTGTGCCTCGAGCGTGAGCTCGAACCCGCCGTACTCGCCGTCGACGTCGACGACCCGGCCGCGCCGGACGTCGACTTCTCCGAGCCCCTCGGCGTCGGAGAACTCCCCGCCGTCGGCGACGAGGGTGACGTCCGCGGAGTCGGCGAGCGTCGCGGCCGCGTCGGCGTCGCCCACCACGGCGACGCGGTCGCCCGCCTCGCGCGTGACCGTCCGCGAGACGGCCTCCTCCTGCAGGCCGGCGTGGGTCGCGTTGATCAGTCGAGCGACCTTGTCGGTCGCCTCGTCGGGGTCGTGGACCCAGGCCGCCCCCTCGCGGTGGTCGACGAACGCGGTCGCTTCGGGGTGAAGGCCCATCCCGTCGGTCAACTCGCGGATCCGCCGCTGGCACGACGCCTCGGGCGTCGTCGCGATGACCTGGTCGAGGTCGTACTCCCCGACGACGTGGGACATCGCGTCGCGACCCTCGGCGCAGAGCAGTTCGGAGCTGGCGACCACGTCGACGTCCCGGACCCCTTCGCGGACCCCCTCGAGATCGATCTCACAGGACCCGGCGCACGAGCACACGAAGGCACCGACGTTCATCGTCCGTGGTTACTGATAGCACGGGAAATAGCTTTCCCGAGGACCTGTTACTCATAGATGGTGTAGTACGTTCATAGACACCGTTGTGTTCGAAACGTCACACCGATCATGTTCCTCATAGAACATTATATTAATTAAGGTCGAGCCTCGACATCTGTGAGACGTGCTACCTGATAGCACGAGTGGCGGGCCAGTCAAGACATGAGCACGCAACCAGTCTCCCTCGACCTCGACAGGCGCTCGTTCATGAAGGCGAGCGCGCTGGCCGGCGCGGTCGCGCTCGGCGGCGGCGCGACGGGCCAGGCGCTCGCCCAGTCCGACGAGGAGGTCGACGGGACGGACACGGAGGGCGAACTGACCAAGACCATCTGTAACTTCTGTGCGGTCGGCTGTGGCTTCCGCGGCGAGCGCAAGGGCGACGCGTTCGTCGGCCAGGAGCCGTGGCACGAACACCCGGTCAACAACGGCGCGCTCTGTTCGAAGGGCGCGGCGATCTACGGGAGCGAGCACTCCGAGCGCCGGCTGAAACACCCGATGCGCAAGGAGGGCGGCGAGTGGCGGAAGATCTCCTGGGAGGAGGCCTACGACCACATCGAGAGCGAGATCAGGCGCATCTGGGAGGAGCACAGCCGCGAGAGCATCATGCTCCTCGGGAGCGCCCACCACGCCAACGAGGAGGCGTACGCCTCGCGGAAGCTGGCGGCGTTCATGGGCACGAACAACATCGACCACCAGGCGCGCATCTGTCACTCGACGACGGTCGCCGGGCTGGCGAACACGTGGGGGTACGGGGCGATGACGAACACCATCAACGACTACCGTAACTTCGATATGGACCTCATCATCGGGCAGAACCCGGCCGAGGCCCACCCCATCGCGATGCAGCACATCCTCGAGGGGCAGAAGCGCGGCGGGACGGTCGTCGTCGTGGAGCCGCGGTTCACCAAGACCGCGGCCCACGCCGACTACTTCTACCGCCTGCGCCCGGGCACGGACGTCGCGCTGATGATGGGGCTGATCAAGTACCTCAGGGACAACGACGAACTCGACCAGGAGATGATCGACGACCGGGTCATGGGGTGGCCCGACGTCGACGTCGAACTCGACCGGTACGACCTCGAGACGGTCTCGGACATCACCTGGATGAGCGTCGAGGAGATCCAGGAACTCGGCGACCTCATCGCGGAGAACGCCCCCAAGGTCCAGATCGAGTGGGCGATGGGCGGCACCCAGCACAACAACGGCACCCAGAACATCCGCTCGTACGCGCTGACGAGCCTCGGGTCGGGCAGCGCCGCCCAGTCGGGCGGCGGCCTGCAGGTGATGCGCGGCCACTCGAACGTCCAGGGAGCAACCGACCTCGCGGTCGCGAGCCACATCCTCCCGGGCTACTACCCGCTCTCGCCCGGCGGCTGGTCGTGGTGGGCCGACGTCTGGAGCAGGAGCCCCTACACGTCGGGGACGACCTCGTTCGAGGATTTATACCAAAAATTCGAGCTGATGGACGAGGACCTGTTCGTCCGGCAGAGCCCGGCCCACGAGGGGACCGAGGAGGTGGACTCGGGCTTCCCGGCGGACAACTCGATGATGTTCCAGAACGGGTTCACCGTCGCCCGGTGGTTCGAGGCGGCCCTCGAGCAGGAGAACCGCCTCCTCGAGACGCCGATCTACCAGCCCCGGGACAAGTCGACGGGTGACCCGGCGAAGGTCAGGATGGCGTTCTTCTGGGGTCATTCGGCCAACTCCATCTCGGAGATGCGCCGGATGGGCAACGGGATGGAGAACCTCGACACGCTGGTCGTCGTCGACATGTTCCCGTCGGTGGCGTCGGTGCTGCCCGACCGCGACGACGGGGTGATACTGCTCCCGGCGGCGAGCCAGTACGAGCACCACCGCTCGGTCACCAATAGCCACCGGTCGGTCCAGTGGTCCGAGCCCGTGCGGCCGCCGAGCCACAACTCCAAGCCGGACATGCAGATCATGCAGGAGCTGGCGGGCCGGCTCGGCTTCGGCGAGCACTTCGACTGGGGCAAGGGCCCCGAACTCTACAGCGGGCGCTCGACCTACGAGGACTGCCTCCGGGAGATCAACCTCGGGACGATGACGATCGGCTACCGGCAGGACCCGGAGCGGCTCCAGCAGCACCTCGAGTACGACTGGGCGTTCTCCACAGAGACGCTCCAGGCCGAGGCCCCCGGTCTGCCGGTCAGCGGCGACTACTGGATGCTCCCGTGGCCGTGCTGGGGCGAGGGGCACCCCGGGACGCCGATCATCTGGAACGACGACAAGGACCCCAACAACGGGGGTCAGGACTTCCGGACCCGGTGGGGCATTCAGGCGCCCACCCCCGACGAGTGGGACGACATGGTCACGCAGGTCGACTACCCGCTCGCCGAGACGTACGACCAGCTGGGCGAGGAGGGGCTCAGCCTCGTCAGGAACCCGTACTTCCCGGACTGGTACGACGACGGGGCCATCCACGGCATCCCGGAGTACCCCGGGTGGAAGACGACGTTCCCGGATAACATCGAGAACTCCGACGAACTGCCCCTGCCGTTCGAGTACGCGCTCGACCCGGACGAGTCGGTCTACACTGCGGCGCAGGCGATGAACGAGCAGAAGGGCGCGGACTTCGACCTGGAGTTCTGGGAGCAGTACGACTTCAAGCAGCCCGACCCGCCGACGGGCCGGGGCCGGGCGCGGGCGGTCGTCTGGAACTTCCTCGACACGGTGCCGGTCCACCGCGAGCCGGTCGAGAGCCCGCGGCCGGACCTCGCGCAGGAGTGGCCGGCCAACGGCCAGCAGCGGAACTTCTACCGGCTCGACCAGAACAACGCCGCGGTCCAGGAGGAGGCGACGGCCAAGGCCAACGAGCAGGGGATGGACACCATCATGACCACCGGGAGGCAGGTCGAACACCAGGGCGGCGGCGCCGAGTCCCGCTCGAACACCTTCCTGGCGGACCTCCAGCCCCACATGTACGCCGAGATCACCCCGAACACGGCG
>JBEPXB010000326.1:0-4385 GCA_041642135.1 Halobacteriales archaeon
GGTACTCGGTCACGGGGGTCGGCTCCGCGCCCACGTCGGCGTCGAGCGCGTCGCCCAGCGAGTGTGCGGGGTCCGTCGAGACGACGAGCGTCTCGTGGCCCGCTTCGGCGAGGGCGACAGCGTACCCCGCCGCACAGGTGGTCTTTCCCACCCCGCCCTTGCCGCCGAACATCGTGTAGTCGGTCACGGCCGTCGGTAGGCGGGTCGAACACGTCAATCCATCACCTTCCACCTCCGCCCGGTGCCCGTGTGCGCCGGGTCCGGCACGACGGCGACGTAGCCGAGCCACAGACATAACCGCCCGGCCGTGCGAACCGGTTGCCATGCGCATTCCTCCTGGAGCCGGGGTGGGTATCGACCAGAAGCGGCTCGGCTGGTGGGTCGTGTCGCTCGGACTCGCGGCCGTCATCGGGACGGTGGCCGCGGCGTTCGTCGGGACGCTCGTTTTCGGGCTGTTCTGCTACTACGCGGCCCGGCCGGTCCACCGGTGGATCACGCGACGGGTCGACCATCCGGGCGCCGTCGCGGGGCTGACGCTCCTGACGCTGGTCCTCCCGATCCTAATGCTGGTCGGCTACGGCGCGACGGTGGCGTACGGCGAACTCACGGCGGTCGCCGGACTGGACGCCACGCGGGCGGTCCTCGACCGGCTGGTCGGCGACCCCGGTCCGGTCTCGGCGCTGCTGGCCGACCCGGTCGCGTACCTCTCGCGGTTCGAGGGGATCGATCGCATCCGCCAGGGGGTCTCGGCGGCGCTCGCCACCCTCGGGTTCGTCGGCACCGGCCTGCTCCACCTCTCGCTCGCCCTCGGGATGACCTTCTTCCTCCTCCGGGACGGCTCGCGGATCGAGGGGTGGTTCCTCTCGGAGGTCGCCGACGAGGAGTCGACGGCGTACGCCTTCCTCCGCGGCGCCGACGCCGACCTCGAGACCGTCTACTTCGGCAACGTCCTCTCCGTGCTCGGGGTCGCCGTCGCGGCCGTCCTCCTCTACAACGGCTACAACCTCCTCGCCCCGGGTGCGGTCCGGCTCCCCGCACCGACCCTGCTGGGGCTTTTGACCGGGCTCGCCACGTTCGTGCCCATCGTCGTCGGCAAACTCGTCTACCTGCCAGCCGGCGCCTACCTGCTCTGGGAGGCCGCGCGGGCCGATGCTGGCTTCGCCTACCCGGTCGTCTTCCTCGTCGTCTCCTTTCTCCTGCTCGATATCCTCCCGCAGACCGTGCTCCGGCCGCTCGTGTCCGGGCGGAGCCTCCACTCGGGGCTGGTGCTGTTCGCCTACGTCCTCGGGGCCGCCTACTTCGGCTGGTACGGCCTCTTCCTCGGTCCGCTGCTCGTCGTCCTCGGGATCCAGCTGCTCAAACAGGTCGTCCCCGACCTCGTCGGCGGCGACCCGTTCGTCCCCGAGAGCGACGAGGGGGTCGACATCGGCTCGGACCCGGTCGTCGAGGGGGAGGCGTCGGGCGATTCCAGTGGTTCGCGGCGGGACACGACCGGTAGCGGTGCCGGGGCCGATAGCGGTGCCGGGGCCGGTGCAAGCGACGGGTGACGCGGCCCGAGGACGACGGGGACCACGCAAGGCCAGATAGCCTACAGGGACCGACAGCCTATTCCTCGCCCCGGTCGCACCCGGAGTCATGTCCTCGCTCCTCGCGCGGTTCGAGGACGGGCCCGGCCGGGTCCTCCTCGCGCTGGTCGTCGCGGTCGTCCTCGCCGCGCTCGGCCTCGGCCTCGGCTCGCTCCTCGTCCTCGGCGCCGTCAGAGTCCTCGAGTCCTCGGGTATCGCCGTGACGCCCACGCGTTCGGTGCTGCTCTCGACGGTGCTGTTACAGGGCGTGGCGTTCGGGTCCGTCTCGCTCGCCTACCTCCGGCTCCGCGGGCTCGGCGTCTCGTATCTCGGCGTCCGCGTCCCGTCGCTCAGGGAGTGGCTGACCGTCGCCTCGGGATGGGTGCTGGCGCTCGTCGGCGCGGTGACGATGGTGGTCGTCGTGGTGCTCACGGGGCTGGACCCGGCGGCGAACCGGGCGGGCGAACTCGGGCAGGCCGACCCGCTGGTGTTCGCGCTCCTGGTACCGGTCTCCTTCCTCCTCATCGGCCCGGGCGAGGAGCTGCTCTTCCGGGGGGTCATCCAGAACTCGCTCGTGGAGTCGCTCGGCCGCTGGCCGGGGATCCTGCTGGCGACGCTGCTGTTCGCCGCCGCGCACGTCTTCTCGCTCGCCGGACCCCTATCGGGACGGGCCGTGACCGTCGTACTCCTGTTCGTCCCGGGGCTGGTGCTCGCGCTCACCTACGACTACAGCCGGAACCTCGTGGTGCCGTCGCTCGTCCACGGCGCCTACAACGCGACGCTGTTCGCGCTCTCCTTTTTCGGGACCGTGTTCGGGAGCGCGCCGGGATAAACGGGATGTAGTCGACGGAACGACGGGACATCGGCTGCCGGCCCGCACCCGGGTACGGCTCCTACTCCGACGTCTCGTCCGTCTTCGGCTCCGGAACGCCCCACCGGCGCTTCTCGGTGGGCCGCTCCGAGAGCGCGACGACGTCGAGGGGCTCGTCCTTCGTCTCGATGGCCTCCAGCGCCGCCCGTGCCGAGGGAACCGTCGAGAAGTAGGTGATCACCTCCTCGACGGCCACCTCCAGCAGGTCGCGGTCACGCGAGAGGATGAAGTCGATCTCGCCGGACTGGACCGCCCCGATGAGGTCGTCGAACTCCTCGGGCGTCCGGACGTCGAAGTGGCGCTCGGCCGTCTCGACGAGGTCCGAGAGGTCCTCGTCGGACTCGGAGAGCCCGCGGAGGGTCTCCAGGTCGACGACCGCCGTCCCCTCGCGGGGGATGGGCTTGCCCACCGCGTCCTGGGCCTTGAGGTAGGCCTTCCCGAACGAACGGGCGGTCCCCATCACCTCGCCCGTGGACTTCATCTCCGGGCCGAGACGCGGGTCCGAGCCCGGCAGCCGGTCGAACGGCAGGACGACCTCCTTTACACTCACGTGCTCGGGCACCTGCTCGTCGGCGTGGAGGTCGGCGAGCGACGCCCCCGCCATCACCTTGGCTGCGAGTTTCGCGATGGGGACGCCCGTCGCCTTCGAGACGAACGGGACCGTCCGCGAGGAGCGCGGGTTCGCCTCCAGGACGTAGACCTCGCCATCGCGCACCGCGAGCTGGACGTTCAGCAGGCCCACCGTGTCTAGCTCGCGGGCGATCTCGAGCGTGACCTCGCGGACCCGCTCGAGGGTCTCCTCCGAGAGCGAGCGGGGCGGGATCATACACGCCGAATCGCCCGAGTGGACCCCGGCGGTCTCGACGTGCTCCATGATGCCGCCGATGAGGACGTCCTCGCCGTCCGAGACGGCGTCGACGTCGAGTTCGACCGCGTCCGCGAGGAAGTCGTCGACGAGGATCGGCCGGTCGGGCGAGACACGGACCGCCTCCTCGATGTAGTGTTTCAGGTCCTCGTCGTTCGAGACGACGTCCATCGCCCGCCCACCGAGGACGTACGAGGGCCGCACGAGCACCGGATAGCCGATCTCGTTGGCGAGGTCGAGCGCCTCGGCCTCGCTCGTAGCGCTCCCGCCCTCCGGCTGGGCGATGCCGTGGGCCTCCATCAGCCGGTTGAACCGGTCGCGGTCCTCCGCGAGGTCCATCGCGTCGACGCTCGTCCCGAGGATCGAACAGTCCAGCCCGCGCCGCTCGAGTTCCCGTTCGAGCGGTTCGCCGATGTTGACGGAGGTCTGCCCGCCGAACTGGACCATCACGCCGTCGGCGTTCGTCTTTTCGACCACGTCGGCCACCTCCTCCGCGGTGATGGGCTCGAAGAACAGCCCGTCGGAGGTGTCGTAGTCCGTCGAGACCGTCTCGGGGTTGTTGTTGACGACGTGGGCGTCGATGCCCACCTCGCGGAGCGCGCGGACCGCGTGGACCGCACAGTAGTCGAACTCGACCCCCTGACCGATGCGGATGGGACCGCCGCCCACGACGACGACGCTCTCGACCTCCGTGTCGACCCGCACCTCGTTCCGGGCGATGTCCGAGAGCGGGTCGCGCGCGGAGTAGTAGTACGGCGTCGTCGCCTCGAACTCGCCGGCGCAGGTGTCGACCTGCTTGAACCGGCGGTCGGTCGAGACCCGTTCGACCTCGTCGATCGGTCCGCCCGTCGGGTCGCCGACGCCGGCGATCCCAGCGGCCGACCCGCCCGTCTCGGCGATGGCGGCGACCTGGTGGTCCGTGAACCCGAGCGTCGTCGGCGTCTCGAAGTTCCCCGCGGCGGCGTCCCGGGCCGCGGCGGCGACCTTCCCGTACCGCTCGACGTACCACTCCTTGATGTCGGTGAGTTCTGCCACCGCCTCGACGGAGTAGCCGCGGTCGAACGCCTCGAACATCGCGTACGGG
>JBEPXB010000327.1:0-2240 GCA_041642135.1 Halobacteriales archaeon
CTGGGCTGTCGGTTCATGACCGCCTTCCACGGGCTGGCCCACCGGGCCGACGTCGAGGCCGGCGACTGGGTGGCCGTTCACGGCTGTGGCGGCGTCGGACTCTCCGCGGTCCACGTCGCCGACGCCCTCGGGGCGAGGGTGGTCGCGGTCGACCTGTTCGACGAGAAACTCGACCTCGCGCGCGACCTCGGCGCCTCGGTCACGGTCAACGCCGAGGAGGTCGAGAGCGTCCCCGGCGAGATACGGGAGATCACGAACGGGGGTGCGAACGTCTCGGTCGACGCGCTCGGCATCGCCGAGACCTGCCGGAACTCCGTCTCCTGTCTCCGCAAGCTCGGCCAGCACGTCCAGATCGGCCTCACGACCAAGGAGGAGGGCGGCGAGGTGTCGATCCCGACCGACATGATGGTGTTCCAGGAGATCGAGTTCGTCGGTTCGTTCGGGATGCAGCCGGCCCGCTACGACGAGATCTTCAGCATGATCGAGGCGGGCAAGATCGACCCCTCGAAGGTCGTCTCCGAACGGGTCCCCCTGGAGGCGACCTCCGAGAAGCTCGCGGCGATGACCGAGTTCGACACCGTCGGCATCCCCGTCATCGACGAGTTCTGAGGCGGCGGTCGCGTCCCATTCCCGGCGGCCGTTCAGTCGTCGCCCCCGGTCGGCGCTTCCCCGTCGAGCGCCGCGGCGATCCGCCCGGCCCACCCCAGGAGCCGCTCGTCGGCGCCGTATCGGCCGACGACCTGGAGCCCGAGCGGGAGCCCATCGGCCGTCCCGGCGGGGAGCGAGACGGCCGGGACTCCGGCGTGGGTCCACGGAGCGTTCATCACCGGGTCGCCGGTGTCGCCGATCCCCTCCGGGGCCGGCCCGGGGGCGGCCGGGCAGACCCAGACGTCGACGCCGGTCTCGTCGAGTCGCTCGCCGACCCTCGCCCTGAGCCGCCGCTGGCTCGCCCGGCCCGCCGCGAGCGTCCCCGCGTCGGTGTCGTGCCCGTCGCGTATCGTCTCGGCCGTCGCCTCGGCGTACCGTTCCTCGTGGCGCTCGAACCACTCGTGATGCGAGAGGGCCATCTCCGCGGTGACGAGCGCCCGGTGACGGGTGTTGACGCCCTCGACGTCCTCGATGACCGACTCGTACCGGACCTCGAACCCCGCGTCGGCGAGTCCCTGCACGGCGCGCTCGAACCCCGCGCGTCCGGCCTCGCTCGCCTGGTCGAGGTACGCGTCGTCCGGGACGCCGAGCACCGGGCGCTCGACCGGGACGTGGTCGTCCCAGTCGGCACAGCAGACCGACGCGGCCAGTTCCATCCCCGCGACGTCCTGGGTGAACAGGCCGACGTGGTCGGCCGACTCGGAGACGAGTATCAGGCCGCCGCGGTCGATGCGGCCGAAACTGGGTTTGAAGCCGACGATGCCGCAGAACGCCGCCGGCCGGATGGTCGATCCCACCGTCTGGGTGCCGAGCGCGAGCGGGCAGAGCCCCGCGGCGACGGCCGCGGCGCTCCCCGAGGACGATCCACCTGGAGTGTGCCCGAGGTCGTGGGGGTTCCGCGTCGGCCCCGGCTCGACGTAGGCGAACTCCGTCGTGACGGTCTTGCCGAGCACCAGCGCCCCGGCGTCGCGCAGTTTCGAGACGACGTCGGCCTGCGGGCCGACGAGTTCGCCACGCGGGAGCGCCGACCCCGCCCGCGTCGGTAGCTCCGAGACGTGGAAGATGTCCTTTACACCTACTGGGACGCCGTAGAGCGGCGGCCGATCCTCCGGAGCGGGGTGGCGCTCCTCGAGACCCGCGGCCGCGGCGTCGAGCCGGGCATCACGCCGCGGCTCGTCGAGCAGCGCCCGGAGCTCCGGGTCCACCGCGTCGACCCGTTCCAGTGTCTCCTCGACGTGGTCCGTCACCGCTCGGTCGCCCCCGCGGAGCGCCTCGGCGGTTCCGGCGAGCGGCGCGGCCGTCAGGTCGACGCTCACCGGCCGACACCTCCGGATCGCGTTGTTCGTCCGCCCGGTGGTTCGGTCGATCGCCGCCGGGTCGTCGGTGACGATCCGCGTGCGCTTGTCCGTCGCATGCGGGGTGGGCACCCGCGGGGGGCCTATAGCTTCGGGTGATCCGGTCGGGGAGAGGATTTCGGACAGGGACATCGGGTGGGACTCATACGGTCGTGCGTACCGATGTACCGGCGATCACCCGGACGGGGTCGGTTAGCGCCGGTAAAAGAATACGCACGACCGTATCAGTCCCACCCG
>JBEPXB010000327.1:2250-4376 GCA_041642135.1 Halobacteriales archaeon
CCGTACCCCTATTCAACACAGCAAACGCGACTGCTATCGGCAGGACGTCGAGGCGTACCGGAAGAACGGGGTCCTGTACCGGGCCTACAGCAGGCTACGGCCGTCGAGTTCTGCGCGGTCGACGTCGACCTCGAGCAGTTCGAGCAGCGTCGGGGCGATGTCGAACAGGTCGGCGTCGTCGATGCGGGCGTCGTCGTCGACGAACAGGCAGGCGTTGTCGAACGAGTGCATCCCGTTGCGCGGGCCGACGCCGAACACCTCCTCGTCGCCCTTGAACCCGGCCTTCAGGTCGAAGCCGTGGTTCGGGATCACGACCAGGTCCGGCGCGATGTCGTCGTGGTCGCCGCGGAACGCCTCCTCCTTGGTGACGACGCGGTCGGCCACGGGGTTCTCGTCGGGGCCCTCCAGGCTCTCGAGGGCCTCCTTCAGCTCCGCCCGTGTGGACTCGTACTCGTCCTGCGGGACGCTTCCTCTGGGCTCGCGGCCTTCGAGGTTGATGTAGAACCGCCCGGGGATGAGCGAGTAGGCCCGGGTTTCGTCGGCGATGTCGTCGAGCGAGTCGTGGTCGTCGTCGCGGTAGGAGAGCCACCCCTCCTGCTCGAGCCAGGCGTTGAAGTGGACCTCGTAGTCGAGCGAGGTGAACCCGTGGTCGCTCGCGACGACCATCGTCACGTCGTCGGGGAGCGCCTCGCGGAACCGGCCGAGGTAGCTGTCGACCTTCTCGTAGAACTCCAGGAACGCCTCCTTGTTCTCGCCGTCGCGCTCGTAGTCCTTGAACAGGAAGTGGTTGACCCGGTCGGTGGTCATGAACACGCCGAAGAACAGGTCCCAGTCGTCCCTGTCGATGTACCGCTCGAACGCCTCGAACCGGGCGTCGAGCGTCTCGTGTGCGTCCTCCATGAACTCGGACTTGTCCTCGTCGTGGCCGAGTTTGGCGTTCACGTCGATCCGGTAGTTCGAGTTCTCGAGGTCGTCGCGCAGGTCGTCCGGGTAGGCGGCCTTCTCGACGGAGGGCGAGAGGAACCCGCTGACCATCCGCTGGACGTTCCGCTGTGGCGGGAACGTGACGGGGACGTTCATCACCGTGGCTTCCCGGCCGTCGTCGGCCACGCGGTCCCAGAGGCGGGTGGCGCGGACGTCCTGACCCATCGGGACGTAGGTGTCGTACGAGCCGTTTTCGCGGTCCTGGAAGCCGTAAACGCCCGTCGCGCCGGGGTTCACGCCGGTCGTGAGCGCCGGCCAGCAGGCGCTCGACTCCGGGGGCACGATGCTGTCGATGGCGCCGCCGCTCCCGTCCCGCTCGAGGGCGGTGAGGTTCGGGAAGCGGTCCGGGTTGTCATCGATCAGACTGTAGGGCACGCCGTCGATACCGAAGAAGGCGACGCGAGGCCCGTCGCTGCCGCGGAGCCGGTCGAACAGACCCATGTACCGAGAACCGGGAGGCGACTACATGAACCTTCTTGCTTCCGTCCGTCCCGACTGCTCCCCGGTATCCGCGGCCCCGGATCCCGCCGCGTCTAGCTCTCGTTCTCCCCCCTCGTCCGCGCCGGCGCGTCACTCCTCGTGGGCGTCGTCCTCGTCGGGGGCGCGTTCCGGGTCGTAGTTCCCCGGAACCACCGTGGCGTGGGCGATGCCGAACGGCGGACCGACCGACTCGCGCTCTCTCGTGGCCATACACGTGTATCCGGTCCCTCGACACAAAAGATTACCCATACGCATAACACATGCGCACCGTGAGCGTGATAACCTCGACGTATCCGGATGCGCCGCTCGCATCCGGGTCGGTCGAGTAATGTCTCGAAGTAATTAGGCGGCGACTGGCCGTCCGAGCTCTCGTCGGGAGCTACCCGAAGTGCTGCTCGTAGAGGTCCTGGGCGTGCTCGATGGCGTCCATCGCGGCCTGGCGGTCCTCCCACCCGAGCGTCTCGACCTCCTTGCCCTCCTCCAGGTTCTTGTAGGTGGAGAAGAACTCGTCGATCTCGTCGATGGTCTGCTGGGTGATGTCCTCGAGGTCCCGGAGGTGGTCGAACCGGGGGTCCTCGGTCGGGACGGCGATCACCTTGTCGTCCTGCTCGCCGTCGTCGTCCATCTTCATGAGAGCGACCGGACGGGCCTCGATGATACAC
>JBEPXB010000328.1:0-4369 GCA_041642135.1 Halobacteriales archaeon
CGCGCCGAGGTCCTTGATCTGCTCGACCTTCTCGCGGAGCTGCTTCTCCTCGCTGTCGAGGAACTGCTTGAGCTGGTCCGGGCTGTCGACCTGGAGCTCCGCATCGACGTCGGTCTCCTCGATCTCGATGGGCTCGTCGATCAGCAGGACCTTCGCGTCGTCGAACGCCGTCGGCATGTCCGGGTGGACGGGGTCCTTGTCGATGACCGCCCCCCGCAGCAGTTCGGACTCGCCGACCGCGCGACCGGTCTGGGTCTCGATCTTGACGTAGTCGAGGTCGACCACGTTCGAGCCGTCGTCGGCCTCGACGGTGACCGCCCGGACGGCGTCGACGATCAGCTGCCCGAGCAGCTCCTTGTTGAGCTCGGCACCCTTGCCTGTCATCGAGGTCTCGGCGACCTTCCTGAGGATCTCCTCGTCGTCGGTGTCGACGTCGACGGCGATCTCGTCGATCTCCTCGCGGGCCTTCGCGGAGGCCAGGTGGAACCCCTTGATGATCGCCGTCGGGTGGATGTCCTGTTCGAGGAGGTCCTCGGCGTTCTTCAGGAGCTCGCCGGCGATGGCCACGGCAGTAGTAGTACCGTCGCCCGCCTCGTCCTCCTGTGTCTCGGCGACCTCGACGATCATCTCGGCCGTCGGGTTGTCGATGTCCATCTCCTGGAGGATGGTGACGCCGTCGTTCGTGACCGTGACGTCGCCCATCGAGGAGACGAGCATCTTGTCCATCCCTTTCGGGCCGAGCGTCGTCCGTACGGACTCCGCGACCGCGCGAGCCGCGCTGATGTTGTGGCTCTGCGCGTCGCGGTCCTTCATGCGCTGGGAGTCCTCGCCGAGGATGATCATCGGCTGACCCTGCATTCGCTGAGACATGTTCGGTCGAATCGTTGTCTACGGTTCTATATAAAGATTGGTGATCCGCGTTCGCGCGTCGGCCGGCCGGGAACGACGACGAACCGACACAACCACCGTACTACGGTCGAATATCGGCTGTCCGTGTGGGGTGTTCACGTGTGGTACCGTTCCGGTCTGCCGACCCGCTTCACCGGGATTTATATGTCGCCGATCAGCCGGTCGGCTCCTTCCAGTTGATCACGACGGTCCCCACCACGAACGAGTCGGTCGACCCTTCCTCGCGGACGAACCGGAGGGTGTTCTCGCCCTCCCGGAGGGCGGCGCCGGTGATGGCGTCCATCCAGGACTGCCAGCCCTCTGCTGGTGGGATGTCGAACCCCGACATCGACTCCCCGTTGAGCACGATGTCGTGGCCGTACGTTCCCACGTCGTAGGCCTGGAGCTGGAGGTAGGCGTCGGTCGCGTCGTCGGTCGACACCTCGAACGTCGCCTCGGTGGTTTCGTCGCCGACGAACTCCGCCCAGTCGACGTCGAGGCGTGACTCCGCCTCCCCGAGGTGCTCCATGAACGTAACGAGCGCGTAGTTGGCCCGGCGGTCGGTCATGTCGGTGTCGTCGGAGGGCGGGTGTATAGACCCGGCGTTAGTGGTCTCGCTCGTCGGTCCGTGCGGTTCGCCCGTTCGCCGCTCGCACGAGGCTCCCGCTGTTTCCAGCAGGAGTGCTGGGTGGGGATCTGAACCGGACCGAGACGGTCCTGCTCGCTCGCTGCTCACGGCTCACTTCGTTCGCCGTTCGCTCTGTCGTCGGTCTCCCTTCGGTCGACCGCCCGACGCTCGCTGTGCGGGCTGCGACTCGTAGGGTTCGAATCCTGTCGTGGCCGCTTCGACGCTCGTAGTGGGCGAGCACACGCTACGCGGTGCTCGCCGTGTAACTCCCGTCAGAAGCGCCGGGACGGGGATTTGAACCCCGGATCCCAGAGGGAACACGCTTTCCAGGCGTGCGCCTTACCACTCGGCCATCCCGGCTCACGCAGAGCTAGCCCGTTGCGCCGCATAAGAGTGTTCCTTTCACCCGACGACACGCCCCTCGACCACGTAGGACGCCACGCTTGCGACGACGCCGACGGTCAGCGCGACGCCGACGGTCACGCCGAGCGTGGCTCCCTCGCCGGTCGCCAGCCGGAACGCCTGCAGGCCGACGAGGAACACCAGCGCCCCCGTCACGCCCCACAGCAGGCTCGCCTTCGTTCGCGGCTCAATACTGTCGGACATGACTACCTGAACGGTATCGCCGCACCGCTGTGGCGATACCGTTCATGGGCTCACGACCGACAGCATCACTCCACCAGCGCGACTGCCTCGATCTCCACCCCGATACCGAGGGGGAGCGCACCCACCTCGACCGCGGACCGCGCCGGCGGATCGTCCGGGAAGTAGGCCGCGTAGGCCTCGTTCATCTCCTCGAAGTCCTCGATGTCGTCGAGGAACACCGTCGTCTTCATCACGTCGTCCATCGACGCCCCCGCCGCCTCGAGGATGGCGGCGACGTTGTCGAGCACCCGCTCGGTCTGCTCGGCGATCGAGGCGTCCTCCAGCACCTCCCCGTCGGGAGTGAGCGGTCCCTGTCCGGCGGTGAACACCAGTTCGCCGTTCGTCGTCCCCTGGCTGTACGCGCCGATGGCCGCCGGCGCCGCGTCCGTGCTGACTACCTCCTTCATACCTCCGAGGGGCGCGGCTGGAGGGATAAGTACAGGGGTAGGTGGGGCAGGCGGGACGGGGCCCGGCGGGGCTCGGCGGGGCCCGGCCGCGAGGGATCTCATACGGTCGTGCGTAGTCTTTTACCGGTGCTAACCGACCCCGTCCGGGTGATCGCCGGTAAATCGGTACGCACGACCGTATCAGTCCTGTTCTACGACGGCGACTGCCTCGACCTCCACGCCGGCACCCTTCGGGAGCGCGCCGACCTCGAACGCCGACCGGGCCGGCGGCTCGCTCGGGAAGTAGCCCGCGTAGGTCTCGTTCATCTCCTCGAAGTCCTCGATGTCGTCGAGGTACACCGTCACCTTGAGAACGTCCTCCATGGACGCGCCGGCCTCCGCGAGGACGGCGGTGACGTTGTCCAGCGCCTGCTCGGTCTGCTCGGCGATCGAGGCGTCCTCCAGCAGCCGGCCGTCCGGCGTGAGCGGTATCTGCCCCGCGGTGAACACCAGTTCGCCGTTCGTCGTCGCCTGGCTGTACGCGCCGACGGCCTCCGGGGCCGCGTTCGTGCTGACGATCTGCTTCATGATCCGGGCTGGCTCGGCCGGGGACATAAGTCCGGTGGGTCGGGTCGGACTCCGTTCTGCGGGTTCGCGCGCCCGACGGACACGGCCCCGAAGGCTATACGCCCACCCGCGGCCTCGTTCGGGTATGACCAACGTCGCCATCGCCTGCCAGGGCGGGGGCAGTCACACGGCGTTCACCGCCGGAGTGCTCGCGGAACTGGTGCCGAGGGTCGCCGGGAGCGACCGCGAACTCGTCGGGCTCTCGGGTACCTCCGGCGGCGCGATGTCGGCCGCGACGGCCTGGTATGCCTACCTCGAGGACGGCCCCGAAGCGGTCCCTGGGGCGGTCGAGTCGCTGTGGGCGTCGGTCGCCGCGCGGACGCCGGCCGACCGCGCGCTCAACGCGGGCCTCGTATCGCTCTCGCGGGCCCGCGCCGGCGGCGCTCCCTTCCCCGAGGTGAGCCCGTACGTCACCCCGGGCGCGGACTTCGGGCAGGCCCGCCTCCGCGAGATAGTCGAGGCGCACGTCGACTTCG
The DNA here is from genome assembly GCA_041642135.1 of Halobacteriales archaeon. Taxonomy (GTDB): domain Archaea; phylum Halobacteriota; class Halobacteria; order Halobacteriales; family Haloarculaceae; genus Salinirubellus. Next base: position 3,651 of record JBEPXB010000328.1, read on the forward strand.
ACCGGGTGCCCGAACTGATCGGCCCGGACTCCCCGCGGCTCGTCGTCGGGACGGTCGACATCAACGGCGGCTGTTTCGAGGCGTTCGTCGACGGGGACGTGACCGCCGACGTCCTGCTGGCCTCGGCGGCCGTCCCGGACCTGTTCGAGGCCGTCGAGATGAACGGCCACTGGCACTGGGACGGCCTGTTCAGCCAGAACCCGCCGATCCACGAGCTGATGGAGGTTCCCGCTCGGCGCAAGCCCGACGAGCTCTGGGTCGTCCAGATCAACCCACAGACACGCGAGGGAGAGCCGAAGTCGCTGCTCGAGATCGCCGACCGCCGGAACGAACTCTCGGGGAACCTCTCGCTCAACCAGGAGCTCCGGTTCATCGAGACGGTCAACGAGTGGGTCGCCGAGGGCAAACTCGACGACGCGTCCTACCGGCACGTCGAGGTCCGTCGCCTCGAGTTCGGCCGGGCGCTCTCCTGTTCGAGCAAGCTCGACCGCTCTACCGAGTTCATCGAGGAACTGTTCGAGACCGGCCGGGAGCGCGCCCGGGCGTTCCACGACTCGATCTGACGTCCCGGCGGCCCACCGGAGACGGGCCGTCCGAACCGGCACCATTCAAGCCCCGCGCCCGGAAAGCGGAACCATGCTCGTGGCGTTCGACTTCGACGGGACGCTCTCTGACTCGGAGATGATGGTGCTGCTCGGCGAGGAGCAGGGGGTCGCCGA
>JBEPXB010000329.1:0-4367 GCA_041642135.1 Halobacteriales archaeon
GAAACCGCCGAGCGGGCCGTCGCCGGTGCCGCGGCGCTCGACCGCGACCTCCCGGTCGCCGGCCTCGACGGCGGGACCGGCGGCGCGACCGACCTCCTCGGGGCCGCTCCTGCGGCGTTCGAGGTGCCCGCGCTCACCTTCGACGGCATCGAGGTCATGCCCTTCACCTCCGGGACGACCGGTCGGCCGAAGGCGGTCTGTCTCACGGCGGCGAACCTCGCGGCCAGCGCCGCCGCCTCCGCGTTCCGGCTCGGCCTCCATACGGACGACCGCTGGCACGTCGCCCTCCCGATGTACCACATGGGCGGGCTCGCCCCGGTCTACCGGTCGGTGCTCTACGGCACCAGCGTGCTCGTGGAGGACACCCGCGACGGGTTCGACCCCGAGCGGACCCTCGAGACGATGGCGGGACACGACGCGACCTGTACCTCGCTGGTCCCGACGATGCTCCGGCGGCTGCTCGACGCCGGCGGGGGGGACGGGAACCCCTTTCCGGAGTCGATGCGGTTCGTCCTGCTCGGGGGTGCTCCCGCCCCGGAGTCGCTCCTCGCCGAGTGTGCGGAACGCGGCGTCCCGGCCTGTCCGACCTACGGGATGACCGAAACCGCTTCGCAGATCGCCACCACCACGCCGCGGGAGGCACGCGAACACCCGGGGACCGTCGGGAGCCCGCTACTGTTCACCGAGGTGACCGTCGTCGGCGAGGCCGGCCGGGCGGTCGACCGCGGCGAGACGGGCGAACTCGTGGTCGCGGGGCCGACGCTCACCCCCGGCTACTACGGCGAGACGGCCTCGACCCGCGAGCAGTTCTGCACGTTCGGCTTCCGTACCGGAGACGTCGGCTACCGCGACGAGGGCGGGCGGCTCTACGTCCTGAACCGCGTCGACGACCGCATCCTCACTGGCGGCGAGAACGTCGACCCCGGCGAGGTGCTGGACGTGGTGCGGGACGCACCGGGGGTGACGGACGCGGCGGTCGCCGGAATCCCCGACGAGGAGTGGGGCGAGCGCGTGGCGGCGCTCCTGGTGGCCGATGGCGGGTTCGACCGCGAGGCGTTCGACCGCTACTGCCGCGAGCGCCTGGCCGGGTTCAAACTCCCCCGGACCGTCCGCCTCGTCGAGGCGATCCCCCGGACCGCATCGGGGACGGTCGACCGGGCGACGGTCAGGGAGCGGCTCCTCGACGGCGGCGACTGACCGCGGCCGGAGGTCCCGTTTCCCCGCTGGAGGACTGCTCTACTCCCCGTTCTCCTGTGCGTCGACGACGGCCACGCCGGCGAGGTTGACGATGTCCTTGACCTCGTCGCCCCGCTGGAGGACGTGGACGGGCTTGTCCATCCCGACGAGCATCGGGCCGATGGCCTCGGCGCCGCCGAGCCGCTGGAGCAGCTTGTAGGCGATGTTGCCGGCCTCGAGGTTCGGGAAGACGAGCACGTTCGCGGGCTCGTCGAGTTCGGAGAACTCGTAGGTGTCGGTCAGCATCTCCTCGACGACGGCCGTGTCGGCCTGCATTTCGCCGTCGACAGGGAAGTCGACGTCGGGGTCGGCCCGGAGCCGCCGGGCCGCGTCACGGACCTTCGCGGTCCCCTCGTTCTGGACGCTCCCGAAGTCCGAGTACGAGAGCATCGCCACGCGCGGGTCGACGTTGAACCGCTCGGCGAGCTTCGCGGTCTGCATCGCCGTCTCGACGAGCACGTCCGCGTCGGGGTCCTGGTTGACCGTGGTGTCCGCACAGAACACCACCCTGTTCTTGAACGTCAGCATGTAGACGCCGGCGGCGTGTTCGACGTCGGGGGCGGTGCCGACGATCTGGAGTGGGGGACGGAGCGCCGAGGGGTAGTGGTGCATCAGCCCGGTGAGCATCGCGTCGGCGTCGCCCATCTCGACCATCACGCTCCCGAGATAGTTGCCGTCCTCGACGAGTTCGCCCGCCTCCCGGCGGGTGACGCCCTTGCGTCGCCGGAGCTCGTAGAGCCGGTCGGCGTACGCCTCTAAGTTCCCCTCCTCGGGGTCGACGATCTCCGGATCGAAGTCCAGCCCGAGCCGCTGGCTCTGCTCCCAGATCCGGTCGCGGTCGCCGACGAGGATCGGCTCGGCGATCCCCTGGTCCAGTAGTTGATAGGCCGCCCGGACCATCTTCTCGTCGCCGCCCTCCGCTAGCACCACCCGCTTGGGCGCGGACTTGGCCTTGTTCAGGACCACCCGCATCATCTCTCGGGACTTGCCGAGGCGGGCCTCCAGGCGGTCGACGTACTTCTCCATGTCGAGGTCCTTGCGGGCGACGCCGGAGTCGACCGCGGCGTGGGCCACCGCCGGCGCGACCTCGAAGAGGACTCTGGGATCGACCGGCTTCGGGATGATGTACTCGGGGCCGTACTGCAGCGGCTGGTCGCCGTAGGCCTTCACGACGGAGTCGGGGACGTCCTGTCTGGCGAGTTCGGCGAGCGCCCGCGCCGCCGCGACCTTCATGTCCTCGTTGATCTCCGTCGCGCGGACGTCGAGCGCTCCCCGGAATATGAACGGGAACCCGAGGACGTTGTTCACCTGGTTCGGGTAATCGGATCGGCCGGTAGCCATGATGACCGTGTCATCGCGGGCCTCCTTCGCCTCGTCGTAGGAGATCTCCGGGTCGGGGTTCGCCATCGCGAAGATGATCGGGTTCTCGGCCATCGACCGGACCATCTCCGCGTCGACGATGCCACCGATCGAGAGGCCGACGAACACGTCCGCACCCTCCATCGCGTCCGAGAGATCGCCCTCGGGGACGTCCCGGGCGAACTCCTTCTTGAACTCGTTGACGTCGCCGGCCTCGGCACGGGCCTCCGTGATGACTCCCGAGGAGTCGAGCATCGTGATGTTCTCCTTCTGTGCGCCGAGCGAGACGTAGAACCGCGCGGTGGCGATAGCCGAGGCGCCCGCCCCCGAGAAGACGATGTCGAGGTCGCCGAGCTGCTTGCCCGCGATGTCGACGGCGTTGATCAGGGCCGCCCCCGAGATGATGGCCGTTCCGTGCTGGTCGTCGTGGAAGACGGGGATCGACATCTGCTCGCGCAGGCGCTCCTCGATCTCGAAACAGCCGGGCGCCTTGATGTCCTCCAGGTTGATGCCGCCGAACGTCGGCTCCATCGCCTTCACCGTCCGGATGATGTCCTTCGGGTCCTGCTGGTCGAGTTCGATGTCGAAGACGTCGATGTCGGCGAACCGCTTGAAGAGGACGCCTTTCCCCTCCATGACGGGTTTGGAGGCCTGGGCGCCGATGTCGCCGAGGCCGAGCACCGCCGAGCCGTTCGAGACGACCCCGACCATGTTCCCCTTCGACGTGTAGGTGTACGCCTCGTCGGGGTTCTCGTGGATCGCCATACACGGGGCGGCTACCCCCGGCGAGTACGCCAGCGAGAGGTCGCGCTGTGTGTTCGTCGGCTTCGTCGTGGAGATCTCTATCTTGCCCGGCGGCTCCCGCCGGTGGTATTCGAGTGAGTCCTCGTCGAGTCCCATGACGAGTCGCCGTCGTGGAGGGTGAAAAAGCTATCCGGTAGCCGCGATGGGTTCTCCGAACGGAACGATCGGGGCCCGTCCACCAGCCTCCGCGCGGGAGCCATCGGCCACGACCCCCCCGGACTTATCTCGCGGCACCCCGTCCGAGGGGACATGACCAGGACGCGGGGACGGGACGAGAAACGGGGGCACGGGGTGAGGCACCGATGGCGGTAGGGCTGTCCGGCGAGGGCCCCGCCGTCGAGGCGATCCGTGCCGCGCTCGCCGATGTCGACGCGACCGTGACGGCGGTCGACCCCGGCCGGTTCGCGGGCGTCGAGTTCGGCCTCGCCGTGGGCCCGACCGGCGACGGGGCGTTCCGGACCGCGAACGTCGCTGCCCGCGAGGGAGGAACGCCCTGGGTGGCCGTCGAACTCGGCGGTGTGGGTGGTCGGGGCGTAGAGGGGGTGACCGCGGCCGTCTCCGGGTACACGCCCGGGACGGCGTGCTTCGAGTGCCTGCGGACCCGCGTCGCCGCGAACGCGGAGGTGGCGAGCGCAGGGGAGGCCGGGGAGGCGAACGCGACGGACAGTGCTGGGGCGGGCCACGAGGAAACGGACGCGACCGACGCCCGGTTCGCCGGCGCGCTCGCCGGCCGCGAGGCCGCGCGACTCCTCTCGGGCGGGGAGTCCCCGGTTCTCGGCGGGGTCCTCGAACTCCCGCACGCCCGGCGGCACCTCCTCCCGGTTCCTGGCTGTGCCTGTGGCGAGGCGCCGGACCGGCGGGTCCGCCGGGACCACGCGCCCCGGGAGACCGAGCGGGCGCTCGCCCGGGCCGAGCGGGCGCGCGCCCCCCCGGCGGGGGGCGTCCACGAGGCCGGCGAGGGCGCGTCG
>JBEPXB010000330.1:0-4354 GCA_041642135.1 Halobacteriales archaeon
GTCCGGCGGGCGTGTTCATCAACAGGCGGACGAAGCGGTTCATCGAGAGGATCAGTCCCACCATGAACGAGGAGATCCCCAGAACCGTGCCGAGCGTCGGGAGCGTCGGGAAGGCGACGCCGCCGCCGACGCCGCCGAGGAAGACCCCCGCGATCAGGCTGCCGACGACGTAGCGGACGCTCGGGTCCTCGCTCTCGTAGGGGAGGTTCACGACGCCCCTCCGGCCGGTCGAGCGGCCCCGCTCACTGGGTCGCTCCCCACGGACTGGTCGGCGGGCGGGTCGTACCGGTGTGACGGACGCTCACGGCCCGCCCCTGCACCGCCCCCCGACAAAGGGTTTGGCATGGCGTCACGAGTCGCCACGAGCGTCTCCCTCGCCGAGTCGTGGCGGTGCCGGTGTCGGGTCGTGACCGTTCCGACCTCGGCCCCCGGTCCGTCCCCACCGAACGGGACGCGTACCCGTACCATCCTCGAATGGGTCGCGTACCCGTACCACCGTCTTTATGTATGGGGCGGGGAAAGGGACGGGTACCCATGTCGAACTCCGACACGGAGGATAGAGTAAGTCGCCGCGAGGCGGCTGGCCGTGAAATTCGGCGACAGGACTGATTCTTCGGTGACGCTTTTCGGTAATCATCCTGATACGGTACCGCTCGGTGAACGCACGGACGTAGGGTTCCTCGACACGACGCTCCGCGATGGCGAGCAGGCGCCGGGCGTGTCGCTCTCCCCCGAGGAGAAGGCCGATATCGCCCGGAAGCTCGATGCCGCCCGCGTCGAGTACATCGAGGCGGGCAGCGCCTGCACCGGTCCCGGCGAGCGCGAGACCATCCGGCGGGTCACGTCGCTCGACCTCGACGCGACGATCACCTCGTTCGCCCGCGGCGTGCGGGGCGACGTCGACCTCGCGCTCGACTGCGGCGTCGACGGCGTCACCATCGTCGTCCCCGGGAGCGACCGGCACATCGAGACGAAGGTGGGCACCACCCGCGACGCGGTGGTCTCCAATACCGCCGACCTCGTCGAGTACGCCGCCGACCACGGGCTCTGGGTCGAGGTCATCGGCGAGGACGGCTCGCGTGCGGACCTGGACTTCCTCGAGCGGCTCGGGCGGGCGTCGTTCGACGCCGGCGCGGATCGAGTTTGTTACGCCGACACGGTCGGCCACGCAACGCCCGACCACACGCTCGCGGCCGTCTCGCGGCTCGTCGACCTGGGCCCGACGAGCGTCCACACCCACGACGACCTCGGGCTGGCGGTGATGAACGCCCTCGTCGGTGTGGCGGCGGGCGCCGACCTCGTCCACGGGACGGTCAACGGCGTGGGCGAGCGCGCCGGCAACGTCGCCATCGAGGAGGTCGCGGTCGCGCTCGACCACGGCTACGGCGTCGAGACGCTCGACCTCACTCGAATATACGAACTCGCGGAGACCGTCGCGAACGCGACGGGGATCCCGCTCTCGCCGAACAAGGCCGTCGTCGGACAGAACGCCTTCACCCACGAGTCCGGGATCCACACGGACGGCACCCTCAAGGACGACCGGATGTACGAGCCGTACCCGCCGGAGAAGGTGGGACGCGAGCGCCGGCTCGTCCTCGGGAAGCACGCCGGCCGCGCTGGTGTCGAGGCCGCGCTCACCGAACACGGTGTGGACGTCGACGACGACGACCTCTCGGCCGTCGTCGAACGGGTGAAGGAGATGGGCGACCGCGGCAAGCGGGTCACGGACGCCGACCTCCTCACCATCGCCGAGGAGGTCCAGGGCCGCGAGCGCGAGCGCATCGTCGAACTGATCGACCTCACCGCCGCGTCCGGCGGCGGCACGCCGACCGCGAGCGTCCGGCTCCGCGTCGGCGAGGAGGAGCGGACCGCGGCCGGCACCGGTTCCGGTCCGGTCGACGCCGCCGTCAACGCCGTCGAGGCCGCGCTCGGCCCGGCGGGCCAGGCCCAGCTGGAATCGTATCACGTCGACGCCATCACCGGCGGTACCGACGCCGTCGTCACCGTCGAGGTGGAGATGTCACGCGGCGACCGGACGGTGACGACCACCGCCAGCGACACGGACATCACGAGCGCGAGCGTGCGGGCGATGGTCGACGCGCTCGACCGACTGCTCGCCCACGAACCCGAGCGCGTACTGGCCGACGACTGACCACTCTCTACTCGTCGGGTTCCCGCGGGCGCTCGCTTCGCTCGCTCGGGCGGATCGAACCGTAGTGTCCCCGCACAGCCACCGCACGGCGTGTCCGTTCCGGGTCAGCGAACGTCGTTCCTGCGCCCCGAGACCACGGCGAGTCCGCGGTTCACGGTGCTCCACGTCGTGCTCGGCGACTCGTCCTGTTGAAGCCCGGCCGCCTCCCCCCGCATCACGACGGCTCGTCGCCGAAGGAGGGATATTAAGCGTCCGGACCACCGACTGACGGTATAGAATGTCTGGACCAAACGAATGTTACCGGAAACGGCCGGAGGAGGGACGGTGAACCCGAGCCGCGTCGACTTCATCATCGACCTCGCGTTCGGCGTGCTGCTGTTCTTCGCTATCGTCCTCATCGTCTACGTCGGGACCGGCATCGGGATCGCCTTCGGGCTCGGAGCGCTCGTCTCCTACATCATCCACGTCGGCTGGAAGATGGCCCGGTTCGACCCCCAGTGGATGACCGAGCAGGTGACCGAGAGCATCGAGGAGACGCTCACCGAGGAGGTGACCGAAAGTGTCGGCGAGGAGGTGGCCCAGAACGTCGAGGAGACCGTCACCGAGGAGATGACGGAGACTGTCGGCAAGAAGGTCACCGAGGAGGTGGCCCAGAACGTCGAGGCGACCGTCACCGAGGAGATGACGGAGACTGTCGGCGAGAAGGTCACCGAGGAGGTGGCTCAGAACGTCGAGGAGAAGGTCGCACAGGAGGTGACCCAGAACGTCGAGGCGACGCTGTCGGAGGACATCGACTCGATCATCGACCGGCTCGAGGAAGTCAACGAGCGGATCGACAGGCGTCCCCGCAAGGACGAGATCGAGGAGGGCGTCGGCGAGGCGACGGGGGACGCGGCCGACGACCGGGACGGGGAGTCGGCGACGGACGGAGGCCGATGAAGGGGGCTCGTCCGGGCCGCCGTGCTCGCGCCGCGAACACGACCACCGGGGGTGAGTCCGGCCGGTGGTAGAGCTACTCCTCCTCGTCGGCCTCGGGGTCGCGCTGTTCGTCGGGTTCAACATCGGCGGGTCGACGACGGGACCGGCGTTCGGGCCGGCCGTCGGAGCGGGAGCCATCTCGAAGCTCCTCGCGGGTGGGCTGATGGCGGTGTTCTTCCTCATCGGCGCGTGGACCATCGGCCGGCGGGTGGTGGACACGCTCGGTCGGGAGCTCGTGACCGACCCCGGCGTGTTCACACTGGAGACGAGCATCGTCGTCCTGTTCTTCATCGGCGGGGCGCTTTTCGTCGGCAACTACGCCGGCGTCCCCGCCTCGACGTCGATGACCGCCGTCGGGGCGATCGCCGGGCTGGGCGTCGCGACGGGCGCACTCGACTGGGCGGTGATGGGCGAGATCGCCGTCTGGTGGATCGTCGCCCCGCTCGTCGGGTTCTGGGTGTCGGTGATGATCGGGCGCTACCTCTACCCGACGATCAACCGCTGGATCGCGATCACGAACAGCGAGGGTGCGCTCGTCGAACTCGACCGGTCGGGGCCGATCCCGATCCCGAGGGCGGGACCGAACACCACTCGCCGGGAGTTCGTCGGAACGGTGGTGCTCGTGAGTATCGGCTGTCTGATGGGCTTCTCTTCGGGGACCTCCAACATCGCCAACGCCATCGCGCCGCTGTACGGCGCCGGTGCGCTGGCGCTGAACCCGCTGATCCTGCTCGGCGGGGCGGCAGTCGCGGTCGGCGCGCTCACCATCGCCCGCCGGACGCTCGACACGCTCGGCAACGACCTCACGGACCTGCCGCTGACGGCGGCCATCGTCGTCGCCGTCGTCGCTTCCGGGATCGTGATCGGGCTCTCTGCCATCGGCATCCCTGCCTCGTTCGTCATCATCGCGACGATGTGCATCGTGGGGCTGGGCTGGGGCCGGGCGACCCGGACCGTGACCGTCACCGAGAGTGTCAAGCGGGAGGCCGAACCGAACGTCTCGGTCGGGGCGCTCGCTGCCGAGGAGCCGGGCGAGGCGGCACCCGACATCGGCGAGGAGGAACCCGAGGACATCCCGGCGGCCGCCGACCTGTTCGACCCCGAGACGACCGGGCGGGTGATCCTGATGCAGAACCTCGTCCCGGTCATCGCGACGGTCGGTGCGTACGCGACGTTCTGGGTGCTCTTCCGGTTCGTCTGGACAGTGTCGTGACGCGGCACGCG
>JBEPXB010000331.1:0-4349 GCA_041642135.1 Halobacteriales archaeon
CCGCTGGGACGACCGGTTCCTGAAGAGCCTCTCGTCGGGCGACTGGGTACAGGCGACGAGCGCGGGGTACGCCGCGTTCCCGGTCGAGGCGTTCCGCGACCGCGGGGTACGGTTCTCGAACGCGACCGGGGTCCACGATCCGGTCGTGGCCGAACACGCCTTCGCGCTGGCGTTCGCGTTCAGCCGGCTCGTCCCGACGTTCGTCTCGAAACAGGCCGAGCGGACGTGGGGCCCGAGAGACGAGGTCACCGCCGATCTGACCGACTGGACTGGCGACGCGCTCACCGTCTACGGGCTCGGAAGCATCGGCGAGACGATCGCCCAACGGGGCTCGGCGTTCGGGATGGAGGTCTACGGGATCAAGCGCGACCCGGAGGACTACGACGGTTCGCTCCCCGCGGAGCGAGTGCTCGCCGCCGATGCGTTCCACGAGGTCCTCCCCGAGACTGATCTCCTGGTTTCGATCGTGCCGCTGACCGAGGAGACCAGGGGGTCGATCGACGCGGACGTCTTCCGGGCGCTCCCGGACTCCGCGGTCCTCGTCAACGTCTCTCGGGGCCCGGTCGTGGACGAGGCGGCGCTCGTCGAGGCGCTCCGGGCGGGCGAGATCGCCGGCGCGGGCCTCGACGTGTTCGAGACCGAGCCGCTCCCGGAGGACTCGCCGCTCTGGGAACGCGAGGACGTGCTCGTGACGCCACACGTCGGCGGCCGATCCGACACCTTCCCGACGAGGTTCGCCGACCTGTTCGCCGAGAACTACGGGCGGTGGCGGGCGGGCGACCCCCTCCGGAACGAGATCGTCTGAGTGGATCGCGCCCCTCCGCCCGCAGCGGCACTCACCGGACGGACTGGACGCGAGTCACGTCTTCTCCCGAACGGCCTCGGCCGCCGCCACCAGCCCCTCGCGTTCCTCTGTGGAGAGCTCCCACTCGAGTATCTCCCCGACGCCATCCTCGGTGAGCGTCACCGGAACCGACAGCGAGACGCCCTCGACGCCGTACTCGCCCTCGAGCGGCGTCGAGAGACAGACCGGCTCGTCGGTCCCGCCGTCGAGCAGGGCCGAGACGACCAGCGCCGCCCCCCGACCGGACACCCACCGCGAGGAGTGCTCGGCGCCCCGCTGGGCGATGATCTCGTATGGGACGGACTTCGTGTAGTCGAGGAGTTCGTCCCGGGTTTCGGCCGAGAGCTCGAGCGGTTCGCCGTCGACGGTCGCCCGCGAGAACGCCGGCACCATGTGCTCGCCGTGTTCGCCGAGGATCGGACAGTGGACGTCGGCGGGGTCGGCACCCGCGTAGCGGGCGACGGCATCGGCCATCCGTGCGGTCTCGGAGAGCGAGTAACCGAGGAGTCGCTCGCGGGACCACCCCGACTCGGCGTGGAGGCGTCCGAGGAACCGGTCGACGGGGTTCGTGACCGCGACGACTGGTACCGGGTCGGCGTCGGTCAGCCAAGCCGCGATGTCGTCGGCCACGTCCCGGTTCGCGGGCCAGAAGCGGTCCCGGCCGCCGCGGCCCGTACTGCCGGAGGGTCGCCGGACGCTCGCCGTCACGAGCACGCAGTCAGTGTCCCGGAGGGCCTCGGGGCCGGGGTCGACGGCGGTGAGGTCTGCGGTCGGTCCCCACGGTCCCGCGGGATCCGGGCCCCCGAGCGCGTGCGCCGCGTGACACCGCGCGTGTCGGAGGTCGGTCGCGTGGCCGGTCGCCGCAGCGCCTTCGACGTCGCACAGCCGGACCGTCACGTCGGGTCGGGTCACCGCGAGCGTGTAGGCGGCGGTCGTGCCGATGGTCCCCGCCCCGCCGACGACTGTCACCGTGTGGCTCATCGCCCGGGGGTGCCCGGGCGGGGGGCAATAGGCTGTCGGCTCCGGCGCGACCCGCGACCTCCAGCCGGCCCCCCCGACCACTCCGAACGAACCGTGCCAGCCATCCCGGACGAATCGCCGGACGTCCCGACGGATCGGACGACAACCCGTGGTACTAAGCGACCCCTCGGGGTAGGGGCCGCCATGTCAGTCGACCGATCCGGGGACGCCCCCGCAGGGGTGACCGGGCGATGACCGGCGAAGCACGGGAGCCGAGCGGCGACACGGGCCCGCTCGACGGGATCACGGTACTCGACGCCTCGCGGGTGCTCGCCGGCCCGTTCTGTGCGATGCAGCTCGGTGACCTCGGCGCCGACGTGGTGAAGGTCGAGCGGCCCGACGGCGGCGACCAGACCCGAGGGTGGACGCCGCCGACGTACGGCGATTCAGAGGTCGGCTCGTACTACTGCTCGACCAACCGGAACAAGCGCTCGGTGACGCTGAACCTCGGCACCGACGAGGGCCGTGATCTGTTCCGGGATCTGGCAGAGCGGGCGGACGTCCTGCTTCACAACTTCCGCGTCGGGACGATGGAGCGGTGGGGGCTCGACTACCCGACCCTCCGCGAGTCGAACCCGGGGCTGGTCTACTGCGCCATCAGCGGCTACGGGGAGTGGGGACCGGATCGCGACCGCCCGGCGTACGACCTCGTGCTCCAGGCCGAGGGCGGGATGATGAGCATCACCGGCGAACCCGATGGCCAGCCGGTGCGCGTCGGCGTCGCCATCACCGACCTCGTCACCGGGCTGTACGCCTCGCAGTCGATCGTCTCGGCGCTCCTGGAACGGGAACTCGGCTCCGGCGAGGGACAGAAGATCGACCAGAGCCTGCTGGACTCGGCGACGGCGCTCAACACCTACGCCGCGACGGAGTACTTCGCGACCGGGGATCCACCGAAGCGACTCGGCGGGAAGATCGGGAACATCGTCCCCTATCAGGTGTTCGAGACGGCCGACGGCTACGCGGCGGTCGCGGTCCCCTCCGAGCACCTCTGGCCGAAGTTCTGTGCGGCGCTCGACCGCGAGGAACTCGTCGACGACGAGCGGTTCGCGACGAACTCCGACCGGGTGACCAACCGCGAGACGTTGGAGCCGATGCTGGAGGCCGAAGCGGTGGAGTACACCACCGAGGAACTCGTCTCGCTGATGCGGGACCACGACGTCCCCGCCACTGCCATCAACGACATGTCCGATGTCTACGACCTCCCGCAAGTGAAGGCCCGAGGGATGCGCGCCTCCGTGGAGCACCCGAGCGCGGGTACCATCGAGATGCCCGGCGTGCCGATGCACTTCTCGCGGACGCCGGCCGAGATCCGGGCCCACCCGCCCGAACTCGGCGAACACGTCGACGAGGTGCTCGCGGAACTGGGTTACGACGAGGGGACGGTCGCACGGCTCCGGGAGGACGGGGTGGTCTGATACGGTCGTGCGTAACCGTTTTCAGCGATCTCCAGGACGATCGGTGTCTCGAGACCGGTGGGACGGAACGAGGGGCCGTGGGGCGGGGATGAATTACGCACGACCGTATGAGGAGCCGGTCCGCCCGACACCCCGGTCGGCGAAGCTCGTCGCGTCGCACGCCGAACACGGGCGTCTCGGACCCGGTACGGGCTGTCGGCTCCGGACCGGCCGACGTCGACCGGTCGATCGCCGCCCCTCGCTACTCGTAGACGTTCCACGCGACGTCGCCGCCCCTGGCGTCCTCGATGGAGAGGGCGACACGGGGGTTATGTCGGACATTCGAGAGCTTCCGACCGCCGGTCAGGAAGTAGACGACGCCGTCCCGGTACCCGTACCAGACCGGCGCGACGTGTGGCCGGTCATCCCTCGCCCTCGGACTGTCCGGGTTCGCCGACCGCCTCGACGGGGAGGTTGTTGTATATCTCGGTCTCGAGGTCCTCGAGGTCCTCGAACGCCTCGACGTTGGCCCGCCCGACGACGTCGGCCAGGGGCTCGTCCCCGTCGGCGTACAGCAGCGTGACGTCGGTCAGCGCCTCGCGTGCCTCGTTCTTCGGGATCGGGTAGTCGAGCGGGTCGAGCACGGTCCGGAGCCGGTTCAGCATCACCTCTCGGGTCATACTACCGGATAGCACTCGAGAGGATATAGCCCTGCAGGTGACCCGGAAGGGTTCCGGCCCGGGCCGTTCCGGTCGTCACCGAACGCGGTCCCACAGCTGCTGGCTCATCGGCAGGTAGAGCCTGTCCGGGTAGGCCACGTACTGGTGTATGCCGTAGTCGCCACTGTCGAACCTGACGTGCAACAGTCCGTCCTCCGTGGACCACGTACCGTACTCCTCGGGGGAGTCGCTGCCGCCGAAGCTCCCTCTCGTCCTGCTGAAGCTCGCGAAGCGGCCGTTCCCGTAGAGGACGAAGTGGGTGTCGGTCACCGTGCTGAAGCCGTCGCCGTACATGCTTTCCGTGTGCCGCCAGTGACCCGGCAGGGCCGGGTCCGAGGTGCGCCGCGGCGCCGCCTGGTCCCCGCCGGG
>JBEPXB010000332.1:0-4344 GCA_041642135.1 Halobacteriales archaeon
GCCTCACCCTCGACCGCCAGGACGAGCTCGTAGCCGGCCAGCCCCTCGGGTGCCGAGGTGAGGACGAGGCGGACGGTCGCCGTCCCGCCGGGGTCGACGTTCGCGTCGGTGACCCGCACCGTGGGCTCCTCTTGAACGGCGGCGGTCGCCTCGACCCCCACGACCGCCCCGGCGAGGGCGACGGTCGCGAGGGCGGTAACGACGGCGAGAGCGGTAGCGGCGCGCACACGTCCGGGGCGTTCCTGTCCGTCGCGGGTCGGGCGGTGGGTCGAGGTGTCGGGGGTCATGATGTCGAAGAATGGTGTGGGTGTTCGCGAGCCGGTCCGGCGCGGGTCGACTCAGATCTCCTCGTAGAGGCTGACGATGTCGTCGTAGTCGAGCTCGCCGTTCTCGTTGAAGTCGTAGGCCGCCTCGTTCATCCGGACGGCGTCCGAGTCGAACTCCTCGAACAGCAGCACGATGTCGTCGTAGTCCATCCGGCCGTTGCCGTTGACGTCCTCGTAGAGCCCGTCGCCGTCGGGGTCGGTCGGCGCGTCGCCACCGGGGCCCTCGGGACCGCCGATCGCCGACGGCCCGGTGACCACCAGGCCCGACCGGGTCTCGACCTCGAGCGAGTCGCCCGCGTCGTCGTCCACGTCGGCGGCGTCGATGGCGATGTCCGCCGTGCCCGTGCCGGTCCCCCGGAGTTCGAGGGAGGCGACGACGACCTCGGCGAGGTCGCCCTGGACGTCCTTGTCGATGTCCGTGAACTTCACGGTCGCCGTCGAGCCGTCGTCGCTCACCGAACTCCGGGTGAGCCCGAACTCGTCGGCGACGGTGGCATCGGTGAACTCCGCGACCGACGTGTCGACCGAGAGCGTGAGGCTCCCGCCGGCGAGACCGCCGGGGACCGACGACATCGTCAGGTCGACCGAGCCCGTCTTCTCGAGGCTCACCGCGAGCGAACCCACATCGGCCATGACGTTCGGCTGGTAGACGTAGAGCCCGTCGTTGGGGTACGAGCGGGCGGGACCGCCGAACCCGTCCTCACAGCAGAGCACGCGACCGTCACGCATCGCGTAGACGTTGTCGATGTTGCGGAGGGCGTCGTCGGCGTCCTCGGGCCCGTCGGTGAAGTCGGGGCCGGTGATGACCGGCTCGAGCGTCGAGACGTTGTAGTCCCGCTCGAGTTCGGCCCGGTAGACGACGCCGCCGTCGACGCGGTCCATCTGGATGTCGCCGGTGTCGTCGGCCATGTCGTCGTTGAACTCGGAGATGCCGAAGTAGACGAAGTCGCCGGGACCGGCGCGGTCGACGCTGTCGACGCCCTCGGCCTTGTTGAACTCGATGGAGGCGCCGATCTCCTTGGCCGCGGCGCGGGTCTCGAGGAACGGGACGCGGCGGAGTTCCTCGTCGACGCCGTCCGGGCCGTTCTGCTCGTACTGCTCGGCCCACTCGACGATCTCCTCGTTCGTGATGTAGTTCCGGTTGCCGTTCTCGATGACCTCGAGGTCGGCCTCTCGGAGCGCGGCCTCGGCGTCGTCGTTCCAGTCGGTTTCGGCGTGGGTCTCGAGGTAGTCGACCTGGGTCACGTCGTCGTACTCGGCGATCCAGGACTCGACCTCGCCATTAGTGGCGTGCCCGAGTTCCATCCACTCGACCTCCAGCGGCGTGTTCGCCGGGGAGTTCCGACTACCCGAGTCGGCGACGCTGGCCTCGTCGTTGGTGATCTTCGGGGCGTAGAGCGTGCCCGCGACGTCCATCGGGTCGTCGTAGCTCGGGATCTCCTCGTCGGCGACGAACTTGTAGATGCCCTTGCTGTCCCCGTCGGAACAGCCGTAGACGGTCTTCAGGTCGCCCAGGAAGTCCGGGCACTCCCAGGAGGCCCGGCCCATGACGTAGTACTTGACCGCTTCCGGCTCCTCGGCGGCCGGCTCGCGGAAGTCGACGTGGTAGCCGTAGCGGTAGGGGTTCGGATAGACGTCGCCGATCGGCGTCGTCGCGAGGTTGTCCTCGCCGCTCTGGTCGACCGGCTCCGCGCCGAGGTAGTACGCCAGGAACTCGACGCCCGTCATCGCCCAGTACCCCTGGACGTACCAGCCCTCGATGTCGTCGTACCGGTTGTCGACCGCGTCCTGTATCTCCGAGGGGTTCGGTCGGTTCCAGAACTGGCAGGCGCCGAGGAGCCCCTCGCCGGTGCCGGCCTCGACGATGTCGCCGACGGTGTTGGTCAGCGAGACCCGCGGGTGGGCGTAGTTCTCCTCGGAGGAGACCATCGTCTCCCACGGGGTGAGGTCGCCGTAGCAGTTGATCCGGGTGCCGCCGTGTGCCCGGAGCGATTCGGTCTCCGTCAGGTTGATCGCGTTCTCCGGGTCGGCGCTCCACTCGCCGTCCTCGTCCTGGCTGATCGGGACCCGCGAGACGCAACCGGGGCTGTTCTCCCAGTTGGTGAACAGGTAGCCCTCGGTCCCCTCGTCGTTCGTCGGGACGAACTGGTTGCAGTCGGGGTTGGTCGCCGCGCCCCCGTACTGCGTGCCCGCGAAGTTCTCCTGCGTGATGTCGGTCCCGTCGGGCGTCTGCGTCACGCCGAGGCGCGACGCCCCGCCGTTGATCGGCTCGCGCCCCCGGACCAGGATCTCGTAGTCGCCGCTCGCGGACCGGACCTGCCGCTGTTTTTCTTCTGTGTCCGGGATACCGACCTCCGCGAAGTCGTCGTTGTCCCCGTCGAACTCGAACCGGAACCCGCTGAAGTAGCCGACCGCCGCCCGGTCGAACGGCGGCTGGTTGTTCTCCTCCGGGTGCTGGAGGCTGTACAGCAGCGACCCGTCCTCGAACACGAACGGGCCCGTCACCTCCGCCCCGAACGCCGTCGTCGAGAACCGCTTGAGACTCCCCTTCACGCTCGGCGCGCCGGGGGTATCGCTCTCCTCCACTTCTTCAGCGCTCGCCACACCAGCCACGCTGGCCCCGAGTGCAGCAGCTACGGACGCTCCCATCAATCGCCGTCGAGTCAGATCCACCATACTGCGTCTGGACGCCCCGACGACAAAGGTAAGTCATTTTATAATAGTTCTCCGAACACGCATGATCCGGCCGGATCGATACGGAGCGGTACGTATATGTTCGTACCGTTTCGAGACGTGAAACGAATCGTTCTTCGCACCGGATCAGTGGTGAAATAACGGTGCAGTCGGATGGATCATCGGATCGCCACCGCTCGCCCGACAGAACGACTCGACGGTCGTGACTCGAGACGATGTGGCCGTGACGGTAACGAACCGGCAATAATGTCCAGAAGTAGATCATTCGTGCCCGAACGTTCGGCGTCACGGACCACGCCGCTCCGGGTTGACGCGGCACGGGGGACCTCCGCTCGGTCGCGGATGGCGGTCGGTTACTCGACTCCGCGGTCCACTACCCCCTGCCGGATCTTCGCTGCGCGCTTGCGGACCCTGGAGACGTACCGTTCGATCTTCTCCGGTTTCTCGCCGTAGAACGAGGCGACCCAGTTGGTGTCGCCGTAGGGCCGCGTGAGGAAGTACGCGACGAGCGTGTCCCGGCCGGCCTGGATGATCGCGGGGGGAACCCCCAGCTCGCCCGTTCCCGCCTCCTGGAACCCGTTGACGTCGAAGTAGACGTCGGCGTACAGCGTCGCCGTCTCGGGGTCCTCGAAGGTCACCTCCACGTGTTCCGGCGCCTCGAACCGGTACCGGGGCCCGTCGCCGTCGTCGACCTCGACGATCCGGACGCCGAGGACGTACTCCTCGTACACCGTCTCGCCGTCGTCGGGTGCCGTTCCGCCGCGTTCCTGGGGTCGGTCGTCTGATGTCTGCATGGTCCCTGGACGGCCACCCCGGACCGCCGCCGGACCGGGGGGCTACGGCTACGGCGTCCAGCGGTCGGCGCTTAATACTGTCGTAGTTCTTATATATTGTCGTGGGGGCGGGTCCGGACCACTCGCTACCGATATTGACGCCCCCGTAGACGGACCCGTACTGCGAGGTCGCCCGCGGGGAGCGGCCCGGATGTCGCTCACTCCCCCTCTCGGTCCCTCCGGTCGTCGCCGGTCGCGGGGTCCCGCCGCGCGACCAGCCCCAGCCCCTCCCAGGAGATGACCGGTTCGCCGTCCTGGTTGAGGCCCGTCATCCGCGAACGGACCCGTCCCCGGGTGGGGTCGTTCGGGTCCGGTTCCTTCTCCAGCACCTCGACGCGGACGGAGATGGTGTCGCCGGGGTAGACCGGCCGCTTCCACCGGAGCTCGTCGACGCCCGCGGCGCCCATGCTGGCCTGGTCCCGGAGGACGCCGTCGACGAGCAGGCGCATACAGACGGCGGCCGTGTGCCAGCCCGAGGCCGCGAGTCCCCC
>JBEPXB010000333.1:0-4334 GCA_041642135.1 Halobacteriales archaeon
CGGTGAACCCGATGAAGTAGAGGCTCATGGGGAGGTGTGCGGCCCACTTCGCCAGCCGGGGTCGGATGACTGCGTCCGGCGCGAACCCGACGAGCGTCAGCCCGAGGGCCGCGACGAGCACCGCCCGAGTGACGTTCCCCGCGAGGAAGTCGACGGACGCGAGTGCGGCGACCAGCACGCTCGGTCCGACGACCGGGACGAACTGGAGGACGGCGGCGAACACCGCGAGGGTGAACGGCGCGCCGTAGCCCAGCAGGAAGAACACGAGGAAGGCGACGGCGAACGTCCCGGCAGCGGTCGCCGCCTGCAGGACGTAGATGCCGAACAGCGTCTCGCGGATCCGGCGGTCGAGCGCCCGGACGACGTCGTGGTACTCCGGGGGGACCACCCCGAGGAGCGTCCGGCCGGCGGCCTCCGGCCGCAGCATGAGCGCGTACAGGAGGATGGCGAACAGGAAGAGCTGGAGGGCGATCACCGGGGCTGCCGCCGCGATGCCGAACGCCACGGCCGCGAGCGCCTCCCGCAACGAGCTCAGGACTGCCACGGTGTCGATCGTATAAACGAAACTACCGATCGGGACCTCGATGACGTCGGGCACCCGCCCGAGCAGATCGAACAGGACGCGCCGACGGCGGTAGAGGACGAACGCGAGCGGGGTGAGGACGACGACGACGAGGGCGAACGCGCCGACGGCGACGAGGGCGCTCGCCACCCGCTCGGAGAGTCCGCGTTCGACGACCCAGCGGCGGACCGGGTAGAGCACGTACGCGACGGTGACGGCGAAAAACACCGTCGAGGCGACCTCTCGCAGGACGACCCCGGCGACGACCAGCGCCGCCGCGAGCAGTCCCGCGAGGACCAGCCGGCGGCGGAGACGCGTGCTCGACACGACCCGGGGTTCCGCGGGTCGGCACAAAAACCTGTCTGGAGTGCGAAACGCGGTCCTTGCCGAGGCGTGTGAGCGGCTTCCACGCGAAGCACCGGGGTCGAAGAACCGCACGGCGGTGGCTGGACGGAGCTACGTTGCGACTGGAACGCGGCGTCCGACGAGCGTCCGACTCGCGTCCGATGGTCCGGATCCGGACGCCCCCGAAGTGAACGGGAACCGGCACTTCGGCGGTGGCTATTCCCAGAAGCGTTCGAGCGCGAACGAGAGCATCTCGGGGCCGACCGGACGGAACTCCTCGCGGTCGGGGCCGAGCAGGTCCCTGACCGAGTCCCAGGAATCGCTCGCGTACCGCTCGTCCAGCAGGACGCGAACGCCGACCTCCTCGGGACCCCGGATGACCCGCCCGACGGCCTGGCGGGCCTTGCGGACCGCGGGGGTCAACAGCGCGGTCCGGAACCCCTCCCCGAACCGGTGGTCGTAGGCCGTCCTGACCGCGCGGGTTCGTGGCGAGGCGGTGTTGACGATCGGGACGCCGCAGACGACGGCGGCGTGGAGCCGGTCGCCGCGGTAATCGACGCCCTCGGTGAGCGTCCCCCGAAGCGACGTGACGAGCACTTTCGCCGGGCCGTCGAAGAACTCCGTCTTGAGGTCCTCGGTGGCGTCGTCGGCGCTGGACTCGTCCAGCAGGACGGGCTTGTCGACGTCCGACGCCGCACGGAGGGCGCCGGCGGCCCACTCCGCCTCCGCGTAGGAGGGCATCCCGACGAGGACGTTCCCCGGCCCCGCGGCGACCTGCCGGATCGCTCGGGCGTGGGCCTCCCGGACCCGGTTCGACTCCTCCGGCGGTCCCCGGTTCCCGTAGGTGAACTTCGGGGCCTTCACCGCGAAGGAGGCACGGTTCTCCGCCGGGAAGTCGAGCCCGTACACCCGCTCGACTACCGGCCGGCCGCCGTCGGCGAGCGCGTCGAGGCCCGTCACCGCCCGGAAGACGTCCACCGGCTCCAGTGTCGCCGACATCAGCACCCCGCCACCGAACGCCCCCAGCCGCTCGCCGATGACGTCCCCGGGGACGCAGTTGTGCAGCGCGAACCGGGCGTTGTACGCGCGCCGCCAGGAGTCACGCGGGGCCGCGTCGTTCCAGGTCCGTTCGAGTTCGACCTCGCGGAAGAACTCCGTGTGGTCCGCCCGAGCCCACGCCGCGAGCGTCCGGCCGACGCCCGGCGCCATCCGCCGGCTCCCGTCAGCGTCGCCCCCGTCCCCGTCGTCGCCGGCCGTCTCCACGCGGTCGAGCACGCCTGCGACGACCGCTCCGACGGCTTCCGCCCGAGCCCAGTCGTCGGCCGTCCACCCCGTCTGCTCGGCCCACTCGGTCAGTTCGTCGACCGCCGGCTCCTCCGGGTCCCGCAGGGGGATCTCCGCGTCCGGCAGGTCCGGCATCGACTCGCGCCACCCGGGATGCTCGGCGTTTAGGTGATCGACCACCCGGCCGTCGAGGTACTCCCGGAGGTCCGCGAGGAACTCCCGGGTCCGCTGGAGGTCCTCCAGGCCCACGTCCGTCTCGGCCAGTTCGGCGCGGATCTCCTCGACCGGTCCCGTCGTCCGGTCGCCCTCCTCGTCGAAGGCGAGCGGCTGGGCGACCTGGGCGATCTCCCCTGCCGCGTCCCGCAGCGCCGTGTCGGAGACGCCGTCGCTCACCAGGTCCCGGACCCGCGGTTCGAGCATGTGCGCCTCGTCACAGACCACGAACGTCCCCTCGTCGAGCAGCGCGCCGGTGAACGACTCGACCGTTCGGGGGTCGAACGCGTGGTAGTAGTTCCCGACCACCACCTCGACGTGGGGCAGCAGCGCCCCCATGGCCGAGTGCGGGCAGGTCCCCGCCTCGACCGACAGCCGGACGAGGTCCTCGGGCTCGACGAGTCCGAGCTCCGTGTGGTCGAACGGCACCGCCTCGACCGCCTCGCCGTCGTCCGGCAGGTCCTCGAGGTATCGTGCGTAGAACGGACAGAAGTCCACGTCCTGCGGGCCGTACTCCGGCATCTCCCGCGGGTAGGGCGACATCCCGCCGGCGGATCCGAGGTAGGTCGCCCCGCCGCCGTCGGCGCCGGAGTCTGCCAGTCCCACCTGCTGGCTCCGGGCCTCCTCGACGAGCGCCCCGGCCGTCGTGTCCTCGGTGAGCCCCCGCGTACGCTCGCGGAGGCTCTCGCACCGGTCGTAGACGTTGTGGTCGTCGATACCCCCCGCACCCTCGCGGTTGTACGGGCAGACGTCGGCCTTCCCGACCAGCGTCAGGCCCGAAACCGGGCGCCAGTCCGCGGGGAGGTTCCCGTTGATCGTCCGGAGGTCCTGCTCGAACTGGCGGAGTTGCTGCTTGACGCTCGTCAGGACGAGCACGCGCTCGAACGACGAGTCGGGGTCGCGGACGAGGTCGATACCCGCGGTGAGTGCGAGCATCGTCTTCCCGGTGCCGCAGGCACCCTCGAGGACCGTGAACCCCGACTCGCGGGCGGTCTCGACGGCCGTCTCGATCCCCTCCGCCTGGTCGTCGTACGGCTCCTCGTGGCCGAACACGTCGCGCCACGCCGGGCGGTCCGCCTGCTCCCCGTCCGAACTCACGTCGACCCCTCGCGGCGCGCCGGCCATAGGACTGTCGAAGGGTGGTCCCGGCATCGGACTTGAACGTTCGGACGCGACGTTCGGGTCCCACCCCCGCAGTCAAGTACCGACCCGACCCACACCGCCCCATGCACGGACTGGACACGAAGACGGTACTGGTGACGGGCGCGGGCGGCGGGTTCGGGTCGGCCATCACCCACCGGCTCGCAGAGGCGGGCGCGACCGTCGCCGTCAACGACGTCGACCCGGGCAGGGCGGAGGCGACCGTCGAGGCCGTCGCCGAGTCGGACCTCCCGGGCGAGGCGTTCCCCGCCGTCGGGGACATCACCGACCTCGCGGAGATACGCGGCGTCGTCGACGACGTCGCCGATAGAGCGGGACTGGACGTCCTCGTGAACAACGCCGGCTGGGACCGCATCGAGTGGTTCCTCCAGCAGGACCCCGAGGTCTGGGACCGTATCGTCGATATCAACTACCGCGGGACGCTCAACTGCACGCGGGCCGCCGCGGAGGTGCTGACCGACCGCGAGGAGGGCGGGGCCATCGTCTCGGTCGCCTCCGACGCGGGCCGGGTCGGCAGTTCGGGTGAGGCGGTCTACGCCGGGACGAAGGGCGCGATCATCGCGTTCACGAAGACGATGGCGCGCGAACTCGCTCGGGACGGAGTCCGGTGTAACGTGGTCTGTCCCGGTCCGGCGGACACGCCGCTCACCCGCGAGATGCGCGAGGACTCCGAGCTCGCGGAGAAGATCCTCGGCGCCATGAGCGACCAGATCCCGCTCGGCCGGATGACCGAACCCGAGGACGTCGCGGGCGCGGTGGCCTACTTCGC
>JBEPXB010000334.1:0-4329 GCA_041642135.1 Halobacteriales archaeon
TGTCCTCGCGGAGTACGGGCTGGTCCCCGGCGACCCGCCCGAGCCCAGGTGGCGCCGGGTGGTCCACGGCGGCGCCGGCGACAAGGCGTGGCTCCGGGCCGACACGGGCGGGCTCGTCGACATGCACTGGGGGCCGTATCCGCTGGTCCGCGAGGGCGAGACCATCTGTACCGTCTCGGACCACTTCGGACGGGAGGAGCGGGTCGTGAAGGCGCCGTTCACCGGCCTGCTGGTGGGCGTCCTCGAGAACCCGGTCGCCCTGCCGGGCCACCCGCTCTGTCATCTCGTCCGCATCGACGAGGAGACGAGCGAGGAGATAGAGCGGGAGATCACGACCGGCGAGTTCGACGGCTACCGCGCCAACGGCACCGTCTGGCGGGCCGGCGAGGAACAGGAGTAGGAGTCGCGGAGGAGTTCGGCTCGGTCCGATTCAGCCCGGGTCGTCCGCCCGGTCGCCGTCGTCGGGTGGGGAGTCCGTCTCCGCGTCCGCGGATCCGCCGTCGAGCAGTTCGACGCCGGTGAACTCGAACCGGGCGCCGCCGTCGGCCCCTTCGGTCGCCGCGACCGACCATCCGTGTGCCTCGGCGATGCTCCTGACGATCGCGAGGCCGAACCCCGTGCCGTCCTCGCCGGTCGAGTAGCCGGGCTCGAAGACGCGATCCAGCCGGGTGTCCGGGAGGCCGACCCCGTCGTCGGCGACGTAGAATCCCCCGTCGAGCGGGCCGACGGTGACCGTCAGGTGTGACCCGGAACCCTCGGCCCCACCGTCGGCCGCCTCGTGCCGGCCGCGGTCGGCGTCGCTCTCAGCGTTCCCGCCGTCGGTCCCGCCACTACCACTGCCGCCATCGGTCGTGTGTGGTTCGACGGCACGCTCGGTCGGTCGCGCCGTCGACCCCCCCGTGCCGTGGCTCACCGCGTTCGAGAAGAGGTTCTCGAACAGCTGACGGAGCCGCTCGCGGTCGGCCTCGACGGTCGGGAGCCCGTCCTCGAGTTCGAGCCGGGCGGCGCCCGTCCCGACGCTCTCCCAGGCCGCCCTCGACAGCCCGGCGAGGTCGACCGCGGCCGTCTCCCCGGCGGCCCGGCCCTGTCGCGCGAGGTCGAGCAGCCCCTCGATCCGCGACTCCATCCGGTCGTGGGCGCGCTCGACGGCGTCGAAGCTCGCGTCCGCCCCGGTCGCGCGGGCGATCTCGAGCTGGCCCTCGGCGACGTTCAGGGGGTTGCGCAGGTCGTGGCTCACGACGCTCGCGAACTCCTCGAGCCGCTCGTTCTGTCTGGCGAGTTCGCGCTCGCGCTCGCGCCGCTCGGTGATGTCCGTGTAGATCGTGTACCCCCCTGCGGCGGCCTCGCGGGCGCTCGGGACGACGTGCAGGAGGAAGTCCCGGACCCCGTCCGCGGTCTCGCGGCGGACCTCGGCGTGGAGACTCTCGCCCGCCCGGATCTGCTCGTTGTACGTCCTCGCGCCCTCGCGGTCGCCAGGAGGGACGATGACCTCGTCGAGCGACCGCCCGACGACGGCCGACCCATCGTAGCCGAACGTCGACTCGAAGGCCGGGTTCACCGCTTCGACGACCGGATCGCCGTCGACGATCTCGACCCGGACGGCGGGGTCCGGGATGTTCTCGAAGAGGGCGGCGAGCCGGTCGCGCTCGGCCTCGAGGGCCCCCTCGTGGAACGCCCGTTCGAGGGCGACCGCCGCGTTCTCCGCGAGGATACCCGCCAGTTCGCGGTCGGTCGCATCGAACGACGAGGGCTCGGTCGACCCGACGCTGATCGTCCCGTACTCCCCGAGCGCGAGGTACATCGCCGACTCGACCGGCCCCGACCGCACCGGACGGTCCTCCTCGCCGAACTCGTCGACGACGACCGGCTTGCCGGCCCGGAACGCGGTCGCGGGGTAGTTCCCCGCGCTCATCGGGTCCCCGTCGCTGTCGTCGGGAACGGGATACACCGGTCGCTCGCCGACCAGCCCCTCGTCCCCGTCGTACGAGGCGGCGGGTCGGAGGACGCCGTGCTCGGCGTCGTAGAGCCGGACACAGTTGACCGGGTAGCCGAGGACGTCGCGTGCGGCTGCGGCGGTCAGCCTCGCGACCGCCTCGGCGGAGTCGGCCGCGAACAGCCGCCGGGTCGCCGCGTGGAGTTCGCGGACCCGTGCCTCGTGGGCGCCGTCGCCCCGGTCGAGGACGAACCCCTCGACCGCGACCGGCTCGCCGTCCCCGTCGTAGACTCCCCGGCCGCGGTTCGAGACGCGCCGGATGCGCCCCGACTTCGTCCGAATGCGGTAGGTCACGTCGAACGAGCGACCCTCCGCGAGCGCCGCTTCGACCTCGCGCTCGACCCGGCCGCGGTCGTCCCCGTGTACCGCTGCGTACCACGTCACCTCGCCGTTCCGGAACGCCGCCGCGTCGTAGCCGGTCAGCCCCTCGACCCGGCCCCCGAGGAACGTCGGCTCCTCCCCGGGGAGCCGGAGCCGGTAGACGACTCCCGAGAGCGTCTCGACGAGCGCCGTCAGGATGCGGTCGCCCTCGCTGAGCCCCTCTGCGGTCCGGCGCTCGCGGACCGCCCGCTCGACCCGGTCGGCGAGCTCCTCGAACTGCTCGGGGGTCGTCCGCTTCTGGAGGTAGTCGGTGACGCCCGCCGCGATGGCGTCGCTCGCCACCTCCTCGCTCCCCTTGCCCGTGAACAGCACGAACGGGAGCGCGGGGTTCCGCTCCCGGACCAGTTCGAGGAACTCGAGGCCGTTCCGGTCGGGCATCTGGTAGTCGCTGACCACGCAGTCGACCGGCTCCGAGTCCAGGACACAGAGCGCCCGCTCGACGTCCGTCGCCGTGACGACGTCGAAGCCGCGACGTTCCAGCATCGCCGACGCGAGACCGAGAAGCGAACCGTCGTCGTCGACGTGCAGGACTCGGACCTCTGGCATCGACCGGGTTGATGTAATACGGACTCATAATACCACCCACCGACACAGCGCGCGAAGCCCGCCGAAATCGGACGAACGAAGTGCTCGCACGGCCGTATCCCTCGTGTGTCGAGCCCGACGACGTTCGGCCTGTTCGGGACGCTCGTGCGCGTCCGGCCGCCGGTCGACCGCCCCCGTCCGTCGCAGCGGGAACACCCCCGTCCGCCGGTCGCCGATCCGGGACCTGACCGTGACGGCGATCGCGACGGCGGGAGCGACTGGGACCCCGCGGCCGCCGTCGCCGACGGACTCGAGGCGCGGGGTGTCGAGGTGCCCGAGGACTGGGACGCCGCGTACGCCGAACGACACCTCGACCCGCCGCCGCTCGCCGGCATCCCCCTGCCGGCACACGTCGCGGCCGCCCTCCGGAGCCGGGGCGTCGAGTGGTCCGGGAACGCCGTCCGGCGGGCGGTCGTCGCGGCGTTCGACCCCGAGGTCGAACTCCGGGAAGGGGCCGTCACGGCCGTCGAGGCGGCCGCCGAACGCGGTCCCGTCGGCGTGCTGACGAACTGCGTCGTCCCGGAGCTCGCCGGTCGGACCCTCCTCCGGGCCGGACTCCGGGAACGGGTCGACGTGACGGTCACCGCCGCGGGCTGTGGATGGCGAAAGCCACACGAGGGGGCGTTCCGTGCGGTCGCGAAGCGTCTCGGCGTGGCGCCCACCGACCCCGTCCACGTCGGAGGGACCGACGCCGACGCCGGCGTGACCCGCGTCGACGGCCGCTTCCTCGACACGCGGGAGTCGCCGCTCCCCGCAGTCGCCCGGACGCTCGCCGACGGGCCGTGAGGTCGGGACCGACGATGGCCCCCGAGGCCGGGACCGACGATGGACACGGAGCGGGGGATAATAACTTCTAATAGCCTCTCGGCCGTGAGTTAATATATGACCGTCGTCAGCGTCTCGATGCCGGAGTCGCTCCTCGAACGGATCGACGAGTTCGCCGAGGGCCACGGCTACACCGGTCGCTCGGAGGTGGTCCGCGAGGCCGCCAGAAACCTGCTCGGCGAGTTCGAGGACCGCAAACTGGAGGGGCGACCCCTGCTCGGCGTCGTGACGGTGCTGTTCAGCTACGAGACCTCGAACGCCGAGGAACGGATGATGCGCCTGCGACACGAGCACGAGTCGCTCGTCACCTCGAACTTCCACAACCACGTCGGCGACCACTACTGCATGGAACTGTTCGTCCTCGAGGGCTCGCTCGAGGAGATCAGCACGTTCGTCGGGAAGGTACGGGCGACCCGGGACACGCTCACCGTCGACTACTCGGTGCTCCCCGTGGACGACTTCGAGGCGGAACTGGCCGGCGACGGCGCGCACGGGGGCGGACACGAGCACTGAACGGCAGGTCGCGGCCGGCCCCCGGTCCGGTC
>JBEPXB010000335.1:0-4324 GCA_041642135.1 Halobacteriales archaeon
GGAGTCGCTCGGGGAGTAGACCCGAACCTCGTCGGTCCCGCGCGCGGCCTCGATGGCGCGTGTCTGCCAGCGCGCCTGGACGCCTGCGCCGAGGACGCCGACGACCCCGCCGTTCGCGAGGTGTTTCGCCGCGAGGCCGCCGATGCCACCCGTTCTTGCGTTGGTCACCCCCGCGGCGTTCACGAACGCGAGGGGCTCGCCCGTCTCGGCGTCGGTCAGCGCGAGCTGGGACTGGACCGTCGGGAGCCCCCGCTCGGGATTCGTCGGGTGGACGGTCGCGAGCTTCGTCGCCACGTACGGCGCGCCGTGAATGTACGCCGACATGGTGAGTCCGGTTCCGGCGGCCTCCTCGCGGCCGTCTATCCCCACCCCGACCGGGAAGTGTGGCCGGTCGGGGCGCTCGACCTCGCCGCGGTAGTCGCTGACGAACGCCGCCTCCAGGTCGGGGAGCAGCGTCTCGAGGTCGATGAGCGACAGGACGTCGTCTTCCGTGAGTACGCGCATGGCTGGCACTCGTCCCGACGGCTCAAGAAAGGGGGCGCTCTGCGCCTACGCCAGCAGGATCGGGATCACGAACACCAGGAAGGTTCCGGCGAGCGCGACGGCGAGCCCGATCCCGACCTCGCGGTTCGTGTAGGCGCTCTGCGGGGCGGTCGTTCGGCCCGACTCGTGGTCGTGGTGGTTCTCGTGGCCCCCGTCGTCGGCGTGGTCGGTCATACCCGTCGACTCCACCGGCGGGTACTTCGACCTGTCGGAACCGTAGCGCACCCGACACTGTCGGCTCACGCGCTGAAACAGGAGCAAGGTGCTTGTTGGGGCGGCTAGAACTGTCCAGCGAGACGATGCGACTGGGTGGGGGCGCGGGTGGGGACCCGCGAAGCGCTAGCCGTAGGGTACAGTGGCGGGGCTGAACGCCGGGGGCGACCGCCGCGGCGTCTCGCAGGTGGTCGCGGTCGCCCTGTTGATCGCCATCACCGTCAGCCTCGCCGTCGGGGCCGGAGCGATGCTCACCGGCACCTCGGAGACGCTTCACGAGCCGGCGTCGGCGGACGTCTCGGTGTCCGAAGCGACGTTCACGGCGAGTTCCGAGTGTGCCGGCGGGAGCGAGCCGGAGGTCGCGCTCGACGTGACGCTCTCCTACCTCCAGCGGGCGGACACGGTCTACGTCCTCGCCGACGGCGGCACGAAGCAGGTCGTCTGGTCGGACCCGGGTCCCGGAGACGTGGGCACTACGAAGCGGGTCGCCAACGAGGCGCCCGGGAACGGCGGCGTCGACGTCGACATCGGCGGCGGCGGGGACGTCGCCATCTGCGTCGGCGACGAGGAGACGTTCCGCTTTTACGCCGAAAGCGACGGGGAGACGACGCTCCTCGAGACGTACACCGTGGACTGATCGGCTGGGAGGTCGTTCCCGCGTGCTCCGGACGGCTTTTGTCTCCCCGTGTCGGAGATGCGGGTATCAGGATGACCCTCACCAAGCGCATCATCCCCTGCATCGACGTCGACCTCGACGAGGAGGGGAACCCGGCGGTCTATACGGGCGTCCACTTCGAGGACCTGAAGTACACGGGCGACCCGGTCGAGATGGCGAAACGGTACAACGAGGCGGGCGCCGACGAGTTCGTCTTCCTCGACATCACGGCCTCCGCCGAAGGGAGGGAGACGATGCTCCACGTCGTCAACGAGGTGGCCGACGAGGTGTTCATCCCGCTCACCGTCGGCGGGGGGATCCGCACCCGCGAGGACGTCAAGGAGACGCTCCGTGCGGGCGCGGACAAGGTCTCGATCACCACGGGGGCGCTCGAACGGCCCGAACTCATCACCGAAGGGGCCGAGGCGTTCGGGAACCAGTGCATCGTCATCAGCGTCGATGCACGGCGGCGATACGACGAGGCCGGCGAACACTACGTCGAGGTCGACGGCGAGTCGGTCTGGTTCGAGTGTACGAAGAAGGGCGGCCGCGAGGGAACCGGCATCGACGTGATCGAGTGGGCGGCCGAGGCCGAGGAGCGAGGCGCGGGCGAGCTGTTCGTCAACTCCATCGACGCCGACGGCACCAAGGACGGCTACGACATCCCCCTGACGAAGGCCGTCTGTGACACCGTCTCGACGCCCGTCATCGCCTCTTCCGGATGTGGCGGCCCGGAGGACGCCTACGAGGTGTTCACCGAGGCCGGCGCCGACGCCGCGCTCGCCGCCTCCATCTTCCACTTCGGCGAGTACTCCATTCAGGAGGTCAAGGAGTACCTCGCCGAGCGGGACGTCCCGGTCCGGCTCCACGACTGAACGGGGCCCCGGGCGGCGAATCCGCCGTCACAGCACGAGAGCGGAACTGTCCGTATCGCTCTTCTCACGACCGCGAACGGAGGTTTCGGGACCTCGTCGGATTCACTTTCACCGGGCTAGCCGCCGGCTTATCCCCGCGCATCTGCTAGGGCGAGCGTTGTCCGGGATCACCCGGGAAACGACGTTCCGACGGGGTCGGCGGGCCGGGACGGTCCGCCCGCGTCGGGACCACGAGTCGTCACCCAACACACGAGACTCACCATGCAGACCTCACCCGAGGGCGCCCGGTCGGCACCCGCCGACCGCGAGCCCACAGTCACCGGCCCACACGCCGGGTTCGACCGCTACGGCCGCTTCGACCACCTCTACTACCGCTGCGAGCGGTGCGGCCTCGAATCGACGGACCCCGCGCTCGCCCGCGGTTGTCCGCGGTGTCGCGACACGCAGGAGGACCGCCGGGGGGGTCGCGATGCCTGAGGACGGCGCCTCCCCCTCGGGCGGCTGGGAGGAGGTGTACGGCGCGATGGGCGTCTCGACGAGCGCGGAGGACGACGCCCCGGCCTGTCCGGACTGTGGCGAGGCGTGTCCACGGGTACGGGTCGACCGCTACTGGTGTCCCGAACACGGGACGTTCGCCGCGACCGGTTGACCCGTGGGCTTCCGACCCGAGTACGGGGAGAGGTGAGAAGAGAACGGAGTGGTCGTTACGCGGCGGCCTCGAACGCCTCGCGGAACGCCGTCGCCTTGTCCTTCACGTTGGTGGCAGCGGCCTCGAGCGCGTCGAGCGGTGCGACCCCGCCCTCGGTCTTGATCGTGAGGATCGGGTCGGTCTGCCCCCCCGACTGTTCGGGGTTCATGTCGTAGGTGGCGGCAGCGACCCCCTCGGTCTCCAGCAGCGCCCCCTTCAGCACGTTCATGAACGTGTGGTCCTCGCCGGCGATCTCTATCGAGAGTTCGGTCTCCCGGTTCTCGATGACGCGAAGGTCCATACCCGCGATAGTCGGATCGGGCGTATCAAGGTTGCGAAGCCGTGGCGCTGGCGGTGTACGGGCCGTCGGCCGCTTGTGACAGGTCGTCCCGGCGCCGTCGGTCGCACTCGGACGAGCGCGGATGGGATCCGGTCACCGGGGTCTCCGGGCCCTCGGCGACTCTCGACCGGGCGGCGTTCGCCCGCGTATCCCCCGCGCCGTCCCACAGGCTTATCCTCTGGACCGCGTGGAGGTGAGCATGGACGAGGACGAACCGGCGGAGCGGCGACTGGTGGCGGGCTGGCAGGGTCGGTACTACGAGGACTTCGAGGTCGGCGACGTCTACAAACACCCGTACGGACGGACGGTGACCGAGACCGACGACGTCTGGATCACGAACGTGACGATGAACCTCAACCCGATGCACTTCAACGAGGCGTACGCCGCCGGGACGGAGTTCGGCGAGCGGCTCGTCAACGGGCTGGTCGTCATCGCCACGGTGGTCGGAATGAGCGTCATCGACGTCTCGCAGAACGCGACGGCGAACCTCGGTTACGACGAGGTCCGACACCACGCGCCGGTGTTCCACGGCGACACGCTGTTCGCCGAGAGCGAAGTGACCGAGAAGCGCGAGTCGAGTTCGCGTGACCACGTCGGCATCGTCACCACGAAAGTCCGAGGATACAACCAGAAGGACGAGCTCGTCCTCTCGCTGGAGCGGACGCCGATGGTCCTCAAGCGCGAGCATGCCGATCCCACGCCCGCACGGCCCCCGGGATGGCCGGAGGGGATCGGCACACAGCCCGAGGACCTGGAGTAACGGGGCACCGACCGGGCCGCGACGGTGATGGAGGAACACGTCGGGGAACGAAGGGGCGGCGGCTTCCCCGAACGACGGCCTCAAACGTCGCTACGCCGAACGTGATCCGATGGGAGCCATCGAGGTCCGGGGGCTCACGAAGCGCTACGACGACGTGGTGGCCGTCGACGGGCTCGACCTCTCGGTCGGGTCTGGCGAACTGTTCGGCCTGCTCGGTCCGAACGGCGCGGGGAAGTCGACGCTGATCGAC
>JBEPXB010000336.1:0-4295 GCA_041642135.1 Halobacteriales archaeon
GGGATGCTGTTCATCAGTGCCGCCGGGTTCGTCTGGCAGGGACTGTTCAACTTCTACGTCTCCGTCATGCTCGCTCGCGGGCTCGACGCGGGGACCGCAAACGTACTACTGACAGTCACGTTCGCGGCCGGGGTGCCGGCGTTCTGGATCAGTGGGACCCTGGTCGACCGCCTGCCGACGGTCCCCTATATTCTGGGGCTGGTCGGGGCGTTCACCGCCGGCGTCTTCGGGGTGACCGTTTTCAGCGGGGTCCTCGCCCTTGGTATGGTCTCGGTCGTCCTCGGCTACGCCATCCACGGGCTGTTCCCCGCCCTCGACACGTACATCCTCTCGGCGCTCCCAGCCGACACCCGCGCCGGGACGTTCGCGGCGTTCAGCGGGCTCTCGATCGCCATCGAGGCGACCGGGAGCGGCGTCGTGGGGGCGCTCGTCGAGGCCGGCTACCCGTTCACCACGGTGTTCCGTGGCTTCGCCGTCGGACTCGCCTTCGTCCTCGCGCTGTCGGTGGTGCTCTATCGGACCGGTCGACTTCCCATGGCCGACGGCGTGGGCGACGCGGTCGGGGCATGAAACAGGAGCCTGACTGAGTCAGAAACGACGTGCGTGTCTCGAACGGCCTGCTGACTACAGAGAGCGTGTTCAGCAGCGTGTTCGCCAGTCGAGCAGCAGAAGATCGATGTTGGACGGGGGTGTCCTGATCGAAGGCGACGATCGCCTCGAGGACACCCACGAGCGAGAGGACGTGCCCCCCAGTCACGGGGCTCTGTGTCCGCGCCATGGCTCTGTGTCCGCGCCATCACCGTCCGAGCCGTTCTTGACGGCACCATCATCGTCGTCATCGTCGCCGACGGTGGGCAGTGAATACTCCGGGTCAGTCATCCGCCGGCCGCGGCCCGGCCTCGGCCTGACCCTGCCACAGGTCGGCGTAGGTCCCCCCGGCCCCGACCAGTTCGTCGTGGGTCCCCTGTTCGATCAGCTCACCCTGGTCCATCACGACGATCTCGTCGGCGTTCCGGATGGTCGAGAGCCGGTGGGCGATGACGAACGCGGTCCGCTCCTCCACGAGTCGCTCCAGGCTCTCCTGGATGAGTTCCTCGGTCTCGGTGTCGACGTCGGAGGTCGCCTCGTCGAAGACGATGATCTCCGGGTCGTTCAACAGCGCCCGGGCGATAGCCAGCCGCTGACGCTGGCCACCCGAGAGCTTGATGCCCCGTTCGCCGACCTGCGTGTCGTAGCCGTTCGGGAGGTCGGCGATGAACTCGTCGGCCGCGGCAGCCTCGGCGGCAGTTCGGACCCGCTCTCTTGCCGATCCGTCGTCAGTCCCCTCCCACTCGGCCTCCAGGAGCTCGCGGTCCCCGTAGGCGATGTTCTCCGCGACCGTGCCCGAGAACAGGTACGGGTTCTGCTCGACGATGGCGATCGAATCCCGGAGCGCTTGCAAGTCGTACTCGCGGACGTCGGTGCCATCGACCGTCACGCGTCCCTCGTCCACGTCACGGAACCGGGGGATCAGCTTCAACAGCGTCGACTTCCCGGCCCCGGTCGCCCCGGCGAGGCCGACCGTCGTCCCGGCCGGCACCTCGAGCGAGACGTCGTGGAGGACCGGCTCGCGGTCCCCGTAGGCGAAGGTCACGTCCTCGAAGGCGACGTCCCCGTCGACGGACTCGGGGACGTGGGCGTCCTCGGGACTGGTGATCGTCGGCTCCCGGCCCAGCAGCCCGAACACCCGCTCGGCGCTGGATTTCGCGAGCTGGTACTTGTTCGCGGACTTCCCGACCCGGCGCATCGGCGAGTAGAGCCGGCGCAACAGGAGGAAGAAGAGCGCGAACCCGCCGAGGGTGAGCGCCCCGTCCTGGCCGGGGACGCCGGTGATGATGTCCGTTCCACCGACGAACAGGACGAGGACGAACACGACGCCCGTGAGCAGACGGAGCGTGGCGAAAAAGCCCCGCCGGATACGCAGGGCCGCGACCTTCTCGTCGTGGTAGGCCTCGCTCTGTGCGGCGACCCGGTCGCGCTCGAAGCCGTAGCGGTCGAACGCCTTGATCACCGCGGCCCCGCCGAGGTTGTTCTCGAGCCGGGTGTTCAGCCGCGCGACCGTCTCCCGGATGGACTTGTACCGCGGCTCGATCCAGGTGAGGAACTGCCCGCTCGCGAGCCCGATGATCGGAACCGGCGCCAGCGCGACGAGCGCGAGTTTCGGCGAGTAGGTCCACAGGATGACGGCGATCCCGCCGACGGTCGCGACCACCCGGATGAGCTGTCGGAACTCCGTGTTGAGGAACTGCTCGAGGCGGTTGATATCGCTGTTGAGGATGGACATCATCCCGCCGGTCTGGTGGTCGGCAAAGAAGTCCATCGAGAGCCGCTGGAGGTGGTCGTAGGTGTCGTTCCGGAGGTCCCGCTGGACCTTCTGTGCGGTCGCCTGGAGCAGATACCGGGAGGCAAAGCGGGCCACGGACCGGAGGAGATACGCCAGGACCGCGATAACCACGAGCTGTTCGAGCAGGGCGAGCCGGGCGGCCTCGCCGGTGATCTCCCCCGGCGGGAGCAGACCGAGGTCGGTGAGGAGGCCGGCGTCAGCCGAGCCCCGGATGGCCCGGTCGATGGCGGCCGCGACGACGATGGGCGGGACCAGCCGGGCAAAGCGAGTGAGAAAAGCCGCGAGAACGCCGAGCGTGAGGGTGGGCCAGTAGCGTTTCGCGTACCCGAGCAGGTTCACCATCGGGTGGCCGTCGACGTTCTCGCGGACGCCCTCGAACCCGCCGTGATCGTCTGTCACTATCAGCGGTATCGGTTTCGCGTTCAAGTATTCCCTGACTCGGCGGCGACGGTGCCACTGCCCTCGGTGGCACGCGTGGCGAAGCGAAACGGGCCGGTACCGCGGGTATCGCCTCCGTCTTCGCGTCGATGTGGGGTGGTCGGTTCGGCACGCACCGCCAGACGGTGTGTCGAGCAGACGTCGTGAGCGACGTGGTCTCCTGTGCAGCCCCCAGTCGGCCCGACTCCAGCGACGGGACGGCGAGCCATCTGCCCTCGGCCTGCCGACCGGGACGCGCCCTGTATGCAGCACGACGGCCGAAACACGTCACTACTCGAGGGGTTCAACAGGCCGATAGAACCTACAGTGATTCGAGAAGCCGCACTGTGAGCAGCCGAGGAAGCTCGTCTCGAGTCGTCTCGGTGACTTCGAACAGCTCGACATCGTCACGAGCCTTGACCTCCCCGATGAACCCTGCCGTCGAGCGATAGTGAATGGCGGCAACGAGCGGGTGATCGTCATCGAATGCCCGACCGACCTGTCGGACGAACTCCTCACTGTACACCTCCATCGGCGCGATCTCGTCGACGAGCAGGAAGTCGGCGTCTTCGAAGGCGCGATCGAACGCCGCAGCACAGATCGTATCGACGCCATCGACGTTCACCCGGTACTTGCCGACTGTCGGGCCGTCTCCGAGGTCGACGTGCGCCAGGATCCGCGTCTCGCCCGTCATGACGTCCGCGATCTCGAACCCGACTCGATCACCAGCCGAACGGATCTCCGGACAGTGGATCCCGCCCGCCCGGTAGCCGTGGGCTTCCAGACGAGCTTCGACTCGTTCGACGACCGTCGTCTTGCCACTTCGGGGCGGGCCGGTCACGAGGAGGTTCGTGCTCACGACCCCAGGAACCCGTCGGTCCTCTCCTCGGCCATCGCCGGGTCGTACTCGATGCGCTCGAGGCCGACCTCGCGGGCGTGCTCGAGGACCGCCCGGTATTCCTCGGGCGTGATCCGACGGTTGATCTCCTCGTACCGAGCCTCGGAGGTGGCCTCGTAGTGTGGGCGGTACTGTGCCATGACGTTCACGAACGTGTCTGTACTAAGCTCCTCGGCGACGAACGAGAGGACGCCCTTCGCGTTCTCGACGCCCTCGGGCATGACGAGGTGCCGCACGAGGAGTCCGCCGGTGGCGAGCCCCGTGTCGTCGATCGCGAGGTCGCCGACCTGCCGGTGCATCTCCCGGAGCGACTCCCGGACGTTCGACCAGTAGCCGGGCGCCTTCGAGTACGTCGCGGCCGCGGCGTCGTCGCTCCACTTCACGTCGGGCATGTAGACGTCGACGACCCCGTCGAGCAGTTCGAGTATCTCGACGCGCTCGTACCCCCCGCAGTTCCAGACGATCGGGACCTCGAGTCCGCGGTCGCTGGCGATCCGAACCGCTTCGACGAGATGTGGTGAGTGGTGTGTCGGGGAGACGAAGTTGATGTTGTGACAGCCCCGGCCCTGGAGTTCGAGCGCCATCTCCGCGATCTCC
>JBEPXB010000337.1:0-4280 GCA_041642135.1 Halobacteriales archaeon
CCGTGCCCGCATGGTGTAGGAGTGCATCGTGATCAGGGTGACGTGGACCGCACCACCCAGAACACCCGCGGCGACGAGCGCGCCGTCCACGCCCGCCGGGATCCGGGGGACGAGCCCCGCCGCGGCGTTCGCGGGGTCGACCGGAACGACGACCAGCGAGGCGAGGAAGGCGATGACGACGGCGCTGACGAGGAGTTTCGCGAGGAGTTCGACGAACCGGTAGCCCCGTCCGGCCAGCCCGAGCGCGAGGATCACGGCCCAGAGGACGCCCCAGACCCGGGCATCGACGCCGGTGACGGTGGCGCTCACGTCCGCGAGTCCCTTCATGATGACCAGCTGGGCGAGCCCCGCCGCGAGCACCGTGTCCACGACGAGTATCCACGCCCACCCCTCGCCGAGGTGGGACTCGACGACGGAGACGATGCCCGCCTCGGTGAACAGGCCGAGCCGCATCGCGAGGTACTGGGCCGTGGCCCCGAGGACCGCCGACAGGACCACGACCCACAGCAGCGCGTAGCCGAACGTCGCGCCCGCCGTGACGACGCTCGCCATCGTCGCCGGCCCGGCCGCGACCGCGCCGGCGACCCACGAGGGACCCATCTCCGAGAGGTAGTTCCCGAGGTTCCCCTCGGCCACCGCCCGTACGTCGTGGCGTCCGGTGTCCGTGCTCATTCCCTCTCGGCTATCGAGCGACGGTGCAAAAGTTTTGCCACCAGGTGGTACCACCAGATGAAACGCGCCTGTCGGGACGAACGTCGACGGGCGTGCCGGCTCATAGGGGTTATCGTAGTTACTCGTCCCTTTTCGTCCCGGGACCACGCCACTCGACCCGTGTCGACGGGTCGAATCCTCCGGCCGGCTACGATAACCCCTATCAGTCGTCCGTTCCGGTGCCGTCGGACGGTTCGTCCAGCCGACGTATCTCGCGGGCGAGGCGGCCGAGGTCGAACCCGGCGTCCGAGACCCGGGCGGTGAGGACGGTCAGCACCGCAGAGACAGCCCCCGCGCCGACGAACGCGTACAGGAAGTCGGGGGCGGGGAGTGCCGGGCCGATCCCCGGCAGTCCCGCGAGCGCCGATCGTATCAGCGGGTTCGGGAAGTACGCCAGCCCGACGGCGAGACCGAGGACGCTCGAAGCGAGGACGCCGCCGCCGGTCGCCCGTTCGGAGTAGAGCCCGTAGAGCAGCGGTACCATCACCGCGGCGCCGAGCAGGTCGGCGAGCAGGAACAGCCGGAGGACGCTCCTGGCACGCAGACTCACGTAGATCGCGGCGAGCGCGGCGACGACGGTGAGCGCACGGGCGCCGAGCGTGAGCGTCCGGTCCGTGGGGTCAGCGAGCAGTCGCGGGAGGTCCGCGGTGACGAGGCTGGCCATCGCGTTGAACAGCGTGTCGGCCGTGCTCGTCACGAGCAGGAGCGCCAGCAGGACCACGGCGAGGACGAACGGCTCGGGAAACGCCTCGTCCAGCAGGACGAAGAAGGCGATGCTGGCGTTGTACGCGTCGCTCGCCGGGTCGGTGACGACGTCGACGTACCCGCGCGCGACGACGCCGAACAGCCCGGCGACGAGGACGACCAGGAAGTTGACGGCGGCGGCGGTCCGGAACCCCCGACGGAGGGTCTCGGCGTCGCGGGCCGCGTACACCCGCTGCCACCACGTCTGGTTGATGAGTTCGGCACCGAGGATGGCGATGGCGACCCAGAAGCCGAACCGCAGGCCGGTAAAGAAGGTGGGGTCGAGCAGCGAGGGGTCGGCCGCGACCACCTGCGCGTGGACCGCGCCGGGACCGCCGAGGACGAGCACCGCACCGACGGCGCTCAGGGCCAGCAGCGGGAGGACGAACAACACCTGGACGGTGTCGGTGAATATGCTCGCGCGCAACCCGCCGTAACCGGTGTAGACGAGGACCGCCCCGCCGACGAGGAGTGCGGTCTGCCACCGTGGGACGCCGGCGATCAGCTGGAGCGCGCTCGTGATGCCCGTCAGCTCCGCCGCGAGGAAGACGAACATGTAGAGGAGGCTCACCAGCAGGACGAACGCGTACATCGCGGGGCCGTACCGCACGAGGGCGTACTCGGTCAGCGAGTGTCCCTCCGGGATGAGGTCGCGGATGCGGGGTCCGAGCTTCACGAACGCGAGCATCGGGAGCGCCTCACCGACGGCGTAGCCGGCCACCGCCGCGACGCCGCCGAACGCGGCGCCCGCCTCGGCCGGCGAGAGCAGTATCCAGATGCCCATCACCGACGCGACGAGCGTCGCCGTCGTCGCTCCTCGACCGGTCGAGTCGCGAGCGCTGATGAAGTCCTCGACCGACCCGACCCGCCCGCGCGAGTACCACAGCCCGAGGGCCGTGAACGCGGCGAGCGTGGCCGCCGTCAGCCCGAGCGCGAGGTCCGCGCTCACCATCGGTCATCGCCCCCGTCGGACGGCGCGGCGAGGGGCGACACGGGCGCCCCGGCGGTCACACCTCCCACTCCTCCTGCCTCCACGCGGCGTCCCAGAACCGATACTCGTAGCGCGCGGAGGTCAGGAACAGCTCCCGATACCGGTCGCGCTCCCCGGGGGTCGCGTCTGCCGCCACCTCGTCCATCAGGTCCAGACACCAGCCGGTGAGTTCGGTGAACTCCCGGCCGGCGTAGGT
Organism: Halobacteriales archaeon; assembly: GCA_041642135.1. Taxonomy (GTDB): domain Archaea; phylum Halobacteriota; class Halobacteria; order Halobacteriales; family Haloarculaceae; genus Salinirubellus. The sequence continues at coordinate 2,643 of JBEPXB010000337.1, forward strand.
CTCGATCCACTGGGCGTACCGCTCGTCGTCGGGCACGCCCTCGGCTTCGAGTCGCTTGCCTGTCTCGTTGAACCCCCACATACAGGGGAGGAGTGCGGCCACGACGTCCCCGAAGCTACCGAGCGCCGCCGTCCGCACGAGGAAGTCGGTGTAGGCACGGGTGGTCGGCGAGGGTTCCGTGGCCTCGAGTTTCGCCTCACCGATCCCGAACTCCGCCGCGTACGACCGGTGGAGGTCCATCTCGACGTTCACCGTCGAGTCGAGCAGGTCGGCGAACGTCGACATCCGCGCGAGCGTCGGTGCCTTCGCCGCCCCGAGGGCGAACAGCCGCGAGTACTCGATCAGGTAAACGTAGTCCTGGCGGACCCAGTAGCGGAACGGCGCCTCCTCGAGCGTGCCGGCGCCGAGTTCGCGGACCATCGGGTGCTCGAGGATGGCCGTCCACACCTCGTCGGCCTCCTCGCGTATCTCGTCCGTGAACGCCATGGTCGAGGGTGGAACGAGCGTCCGGTAAAGTGTTATGACTCCATGGTAAAACCCCATGATAATGCCTCGAACGCCAGCACCCGACACGCGACCCGTCGCGTTGACCATCGCCGGCAGTGATTCCGGCGGCGGCGCCGGGATACAGGCCGACCTGAAGACCATGGAGGCGATGGGCGCGTTCGGAACGAGCGCCGTCACGGCCGTCACCGCACAGAACACACGCGGCGTCGAATCCACGCACGTCCTCCCGGTCGAGGAAGTCGAGGCGCAGATCGAGGCCGTCCTCTCGGACTTCGAGGTGCGTGCGGTGAAGACGGGGATGCTCGCGACCGAGCCGATCGTCTCGTCGGTGGCCGACCGCGCCGCCGGCCTCGACGTCCCGCTGGTGGTCGACCCGGTGATGGTGGCGGCGACGGGCGACCGGCTGCTCGACCCCGGGGCCGAGGACGCCTACGGGGACCTGCTCGCGGCGGCGACGCTCGCGACGCCCAACGCCGACGAGGCCGAAGTGCTCACCGGTATCGAGGCCGTCGACCACGCGAGCGCGGTCGCGGCCGGCGAACGGCTGCTCGAGACGGGCGTCGACGCCGCGCTCGTCAAGGGCGGGCACGTCCCCGGCGACGCCGTCCGGGACGTCCTCGTCACGGCCGAGGGCGTCGAGACGTTCGAGCACCCGCGGGTCGACACCGACGCGACGCACGGCTCGGGCTGTGCGCTCGCGAGCGCGATCGCCGCCCGGCTCGCGCACGGCGACGGACTCGACGACGCGGTGGAGGCGGGCGTCTCCTTCCTCGCCCGGGCGGTCCGGTACCACCTCGACGTCGGTGAGGGTCCGGGCGCGGTCCACCACCTGGCGGCGCTCCGGGACCGCGCGGCGCGCCAGCCCACGACGGAGGCGGTCGAGGGCGTCGTCCGACGGTTCGTCGACGCCGACGTCTCGGTGGTCGTCCCCGAGGTCGGGATGAACGTCGTCGGGGCGACCCCGTACGCCGAGTCGCCGGGCGAGACGGCGGCCGTCGAGGGCCGGATCACCCGCACGCTCTCCGGCGTCGCCCCCAACCGGGGAGTGCGGTTCGGCGCGTCGAGCCACGTCGCGCGGTTCCTGCTCTCGGCCCGCGAGTTCGACCCCTCGCTCCGGTTCGCCGTCAACTG
>JBEPXB010000338.1:0-4274 GCA_041642135.1 Halobacteriales archaeon
CGTTGTACCGGGTGTTCAGATACCCGCACTGGGCAGGATTCAGTGACCGTACGAGTCCTTGCGGATTTGCGGTCACCTATGTTGTTACTAGACAGTCGGAGCGTCCGAGTCACTGCGACCTGCCCCTGTCCGGGGCAGGCATCCCTTATCGCGAACTTACGGGACTAACTTGCCGAATTCCCTAACGTCGGTTGCTCCCGACAGGCCTTGGCTTTCGCCGCCAGAGCACCTGTGTCGGATCTCGGTACGGACACCATGCTCCCTTTTCACGGGCCCTCGGTAACATCGACTTGCGCTCTCTCCAGCTTCGTCCGCTTCGTGCCATTACGGCTTCCACGGAGTTCCTGGATTCGACCGGGCGAGTGCCCGGCTCGATGGTTCCCAAGGCGTCGGTTTCACTGCATGGTGGCACGGGAATATTAACCCGTTTCCCTGTTGTCTCGCTCGAACTGCGACGAGACTTAGGACCGGCTAACCCTCGGCTGTTCAGCATTGCCGAGGAACCCTTGCTCATTAGGCCGTCGGGGGTCTAACCCGACTAACGCTGCTACTATGACCAGGATTTTCGTCCCTATTCGGTCCACGCGAGCTCTCGCCCGAGCTTCCATCCGAACAGAGTGCCAACCTACTCGATCACCGTGTTACGGGTGCGGTCAGGTCTCGGTGGCGGACTTGAGCCCCGATCATTTTCGGCGCCCCGAACCTCGGCCGGTAAGCTGTTACGCTTTTCTTAGAGGGTAGCTGCTTCTAAGCTCACCTCCCGGCTGTCTAGGGCTCGGGACCACCTTCGATCGCACTTAGTCCGCACTTGGGGACCTTAACCCGACTCTGGGTTGTCTCCCTCACGGTGCACAGGCTTACCCCGCACACCGGATTCCCTGCGTCGACGGCGTCCGTAGGTTTGGAGTTTGACAAGGGGGCCGACTCCTCTCGGAGTCGGCGCCCCTAATCGGTCGCTCTACCCCACGGACTACCTCGACAGAGGTCATGCTTCGACATGTTTCGGTTGGAACCAGCTGTTGCCGGACTCGATGGGCCTTTCACCCCTACACGTAGGTCACGGGAGGGTATTGTAGGACACCATCCCTAACAGGCCTCCACGTGCCTTTCGGCACGCTTCACCTTGCCCACGCGTAGATCGTCCGGTTTCGGGTCGCATCCGTTTGACTCCCCGCCCTTGAAGACGGCGGCCCTCACACGAATGTGTTGCGGCCATGTTGCTTTCGCTGTGCCTTCCCCGATACTCGGGTTAGACTCGCCAAACAGATGCACTCCCTGGTTCGTTTTTCAAAACGTACGACGGAACACCGGCTCCCCGCGGTTTTTACTGCGGACTCGCGTCCGGTTCATTTCCCGTGGGGCCTTGTGAGCTCCGTCGCTCGATCGCCAACTGATTTCAGGCTCTATTGCACCTCCCTTCGTGGGGTGCTTTTCAGCGTTCGCTCACGCTACTTGTTCGCTATCGGTCTCGAGACGTGTTTAGTCTTCGCGGTCGATGCCCGCGATGTTCACGAGGAATTTCCAATCCCCGCTACTCTGGAGCTGACGCACGCTGTACTAGGTCTCGTTACGGGGCTTTCACCCTGTATCGCGCTCCGTTCCAGGAGACTTCACGAGACGGTTCGAGCGATGAGAGTCAGTCCGAACACCACATTGCCCGAAGGCTTCGGTTTGGACTGGGTCGCGTTCACTCGCGGTTACTGACGACATCCCGTTCGGTTTCTTTTCCTGCCGGTACTGAGATGTTTCAATTCCCGGCGTTCCCCATTGCGCGAAGCAATTGCGGTGGGGATTCCCATTCGGAGATCCTGAGTTCTTCGCCTCCGTGCGGCTCCCTCAGGCTTATCGCAGCTTGGCACGTCCGTCGTCGGCGCTCGAGCCGAGCCATCCACCAGCTGGCACAGTAGCCACGCTGTTGGTAATATGCATCGCACTGTGACCCGGTAACTCGGATCCAGTGGACGCCTGGATTGCACGTACATACGGTCGTCATCGCCACGTCCCGTGGGTGTCACGGGAGCGTGCATCGAACCCTTCCCACCCACGCTTTCACGGAGTGGTGCATCGGTCTTCCGGACCAGAACGTTGCGCCGTCACCCACTTAAGGGCACGGTTTCGTTCCGGTCCGGGGTATGGACCCACTGGGATTTGAACCCAGGGCATCCTCCTTGCAAAGGAGGCACTCTACCACTGAGCTATGGGCCCACCTCCCCGGACGGGGAGGGATGAACGTTAGCCCTGGCAGTTCGAAGGTGCCCGACCACCGAAGTGGTCGAGGTCGTCGAGGAACCCTCTTGGTGTTCGTCGTGTGGTGGCGACGAACGGGTGTGGGCCCACCGTGTGGTGGGTCCCGTGCGTTAGGAGGTGATCCAGCCGCAGATTCCCCTACGGCTACCTTGTTACGACTTAAGCCCCCTTGCGAAGCCCAGATTCGACCCGGGAACCGGGCCTCATCCGGACCTCACTCGGGTGCTTTGACGGGCGGTGTGTGCAAGGAGCAGGGACGTATTCACCGCGCTCTTCTGAAGCGCGATTACTACCGAATCCAGCTTCATGAGGGCGAATTTCAGCCCTCAATCCGAACTACGACCGAGTTTAAGAGATTACCGCTCTCTTTCGAGATTGGAACCCGTTGTCTCGGCCATTGTAGCCCGCGTGTAGCCCAGCTCATTCGGGGCATGCTGACCTACCGTTGCCCGTTCCTTCCTCCACGTTGGCCGTGGCAGTCTCCTTAATGTACCCAGCTACCACGAGGGTACTGCTGGCAATTAAGGATGCGGGTCTCGCTCGTTGCCTGACTTAACAGGATGCCTCACGGTACGAGCTGACGGCGGCCATGCACCTCCTCTCTGCAGCTCGGGTAAGCTCATCATACTGACCGTCATTACTGCAGTCGGAGCTGGTGAGATGTCCGGCGTTGAGTCCAATTAAACCGCAGGCTCCTCCGGTTGTAGTGCTCCCCCGCCAATTCCTTTAAGTTTCATCCTTGCGGACGTACTTCCCAGGCGGCTCGCTTCTCGTCTTCACTACAGCACAGCACACACTCGTAGTGTGTGCCATACTTAGCGAGCATCGTTTACAGCTAGGACTACCCGGGTATCTAATCCGGTTCGTGACCCTAGCTTTCGTCCCTCACCGTCGGGTCCGTCTTCCTGAGGCGCTTTCGCCACCGGTGGTCCGTCCAGGATTACAGGATTTCACTCCTACCCCGGACGTACCCCTCAGGTCTTCCGGCCCCAAGCCAACTGGTTTCCGCCGGACGCCCACGCGTTGAGCGCGTGGATTTCCCGACGGACCTGTCTGGCTGGCTACGGACGCTTTAGGCCCAATAATAGCGGCCATCACTCGGGCTGCCGGTATTACCGCGGCGGCTGGCACCGGTCTTGCCCAGCCCTTATTCCTGAACCACCCTACGGTTCAGAAAAGCGAGGACTATATGCCCTCGCACTCGGAGTCCCCTTATCGCACTGTCGTGCAGTGTAAAGTTTTCGCGCCTGCTGCGCCCCGTAGGGCCCGGAATCTTGTCTCAGATTCCGTCTCCGGGCTCTTGCTCTCACAACCCGTACCGATTATCGGCACGGTGGGCCGTTACCCCACCGTCTACCTAATCGGCCGCAGCCACATCCTATGACGCCGGAGCGTTTCCAGCTCCCGACATTCCAGTCTGGGAGCCTTATTCGAGATTAGCCTCAGTTTCCCGAGGTTGTCTCGATCCATAGGACAGTTTGGCCACGTGTTACTGAGCTTTCCGCCACGGGTCTAACCCGTGCGACTAGCATGGCTAAATCGGACTCCGATAGCAATGGCCTCCGGCAGGATCAACCGGAATGGTTGCCGAGCACACAATGGCTCGGTGGGTCTCTGGCGGAGACACTGTATCGTGTCTTATCGTCTAGGTCCGTCAGTTCGACGACCCCGAACCTCGTCGTTGGTCGGGTGTCACCGAACTGCCAGGGCTAACATCAGATTCCATCGTGTACGGCGGACCGCAGGGGTGGAATCCTCATTTCCTTCGGACCTGAACGAAGGCCCCGGACGGGTTTAAACCCATCGGAGTCAGTTCGAGGTCCGAGACCGCGGAGCGAATCGAACGCTCCGCGAATCACGTCGAGTCTTTCTCTGCATTGTGGTTCAAGGCACCTCGTTTACTTAAGGGCATCGAACCACACTTCGCCTTCGGTGGGAAGACCCCCGAAGGCGCGTTTGCATCCAATCCGAGTACCCTGTTACACTTAAGGGCATCGGATTAGGGTGTGGCGCGTGTCCGAAACCGC
>JBEPXB010000339.1:0-4259 GCA_041642135.1 Halobacteriales archaeon
CGGGGAGCGACACCTCCATGACCACCTCGCCGTTGACGCCGGGACGGGTGAGCACCGTCCCGTCGATGCGTTCGATCCGCTCGGAGTGGACGTGGCCGCCGAGGACGACGTCCACGTCGACGGCGGCAGCGAGCGCCTCGTCGCCGCGCCCCAGATGCGAGAGCACGACGACGTGGTCGACGTCGCGGGCCCGGAGTTCGGCGACGGCCTCCTCGGCGGCGGCTATCGGGTCGCGGAACGCGAGTCCGTCGGCCGCCGGGTTGATGTCGGGGGTGTGCGGGTCGGTCAGGCCGAACAGCCCCACTCTCGCGCCGTCGGCCTCGCGGACCGTCCAGGGTCGGACGCCGACGCCCGCGCCGAACGGGTCGGCCCCCGGCGGCGCACCCTCGGGGTAGACGTTCGCGGTGAGCCACGGCTGTGGCGAGCGCTCGACGAGTTCGAGCGTGCGGTCGGTCCCGAAGTCGAAGTCGTGGTTCCCGAACGTCTCTGCGTCCGGTTCGACGGCCTCGAACAGGTCGAGGCTCTGTTCGCCCTCGGTGCGCAGCGCGAGCACCCCGGGGGCCGTGTCGTCGCCGGTGCCGCAGGTCAGCGCGTCCGGGCCGTCCCGGGCTAGGAGCGTCCCGGCGAGCCGGCCCACCCGTTCGGGGTCGTCGTAGGCGTTCTCGACGTCGGAGTAGTGGAGGAGGCGGGGACTCACTACCCGCCGGTAGGACCCGGGGGGGACAAAACCGCTCCGGAGCACCCCGACACGGTCCGTCGTGGTCCGTCGTGGTCCGTCGCCATCCGGCAGAGTTCGGCACAGTCCGAAGCGCTTTCCCGCACCGCCGGCCCGATGACGGTATGGACACGACGCTAGAAGCCCGGGAGGGTCCGGGCGGAACGCTCTACGTCTCGCGGGAGGCCGAGCGGGGTTCGGTGGCCCCGTTCCTCGTCGCCTACGCCGACGCGGACGGCCGGGAGCGCTGGGGCTACTTCTGCACGAACTGCGAGACGTTCGACAACGCGATGGATTCGATGGGGCGGATCCAGTGCAACGCCTGCGAGAACTTCAAGAAACCCGACGAGTGGGACGCTGCTCACGAGTGATCGAGCCCTCGCTCGCGGGGATACGGCCCGCGAGTGGCTGACCCCACGGGCTCTCTGATCCGGTGTCGACCGACCCCGGAGATCGGAAGCCGCCGAGGCGAAACCGATAGGCAGTGAGACGATCCGACGCGCGAGTTTCGTGCGCCCGACGATCCCGATTCGGCCCGCCACAGGCGAACGTTTATGATGAATCGCCCACGAGTGAGGATCGGATGGGAGTTGTTAACACAACCCTCGACGAACGCGCACGGGCGGTGTTCAGCGACCTCGGCTACGAGGTCACCCGGGAAGGTGGGGAGTTCCGGGCCGACCGCAAGTGGCGGACGGTGTACGTCACGACCGAGGACCCGGCCGACGCCGCGACACACGGGCGGTTGCGGTGTTTCGTCGCGCCGGCCGACCGTGCGCCGGCCGTACGGGACGAACTGCTCTCCCGAGCACCGGACTACGACTGGGCGGTGGTCGGCGTCGAGGAGGAGGGGGGCTATACCGTCCTGCACCCGGACGCCGACGTGCTCGGGGCCCCGTGAGCCGTTCCGGCATCCCGGATCTATAACCGCCGCGGACGAATCGATCCGGCCATGCTCGTTCCGCTACAGAGCCTGACCGGTATCGTCCAGTCCGCGCTCGATACGTTCGTCGGCAACCTGACGGCCGCGATCCCGAAACTCCTCGCGGGGGTCGTCTTCCTCGTCCTCGCGTACGTCCTCATCAGGGTGATCATGTTCGTCGTGGGGGGTGCCCTGAGGCGGACGTTCTCCGAGGAGCCGGTGTACCGCCAGTTCGTGGCGACCACCGTCGCGGTGTTCCTCTGGTTCGGGGTGGCGCTCTCGTTCCTCTCGATCGTCGGGCTCGACGGGATCGCCGCCTCGCTCGGCACCGCGACCGGTTTCCTCGCGCTCGGCGTCTCCTACGCCCTCTCGGGAATGATCGCCGACGCCGTCGCCGGGATCTACCTCCTCCGGGACCCGGACTTCATGCCGGGGGACATCATCGAGTCCGGCGGCACGGAGGGGATCATCAAGAGCATCGAACTCCGGAAGACCCGCATCAGCGTGGGCGAGGACACCGTCGTCCGCGGGAACGCCGAGATCGAGAAGAAGTGGACCAAGCGGAACGACGGTGACTGATACGGGCTGTTGTAGTCCTTTACCGATCGCCGCCCCCTGTCGGACGATCACCAGTACGTCGTTACGACGGTCCGTACGACACGACGGCCGACGAGGCGGGCAGTACCGACACCCACCGGCACCATGTGGCACCGTCACTGACTGACGCGCAGGGGATATATCCCTGCGGCACGAACGACCTGCGATGTTCGTGGGTCACGGTCTCCTGGCGTTTGCCCTCGTCGCCGGTCTCGCGCGGTTGCGCGGCTGGCCGCGCGAGCGAGCGCTGGCCGTCGGCGCCCTCGCCGGCGCGTTCGGGATGCTCCCCGACGTGGACATCGTGTACGCGCCGGTCGCGCTGGTGCTCTCGGCCGACCCGGGCGGCCCGCTCGCCACCGCGCAGGCGTTCTGGGCGGCCGGCAACGTGATCCACCGCGCGGTGACCCACTCGCTCGTCGTCGCCCCGCTGGTCGCCCTCGGCGCGTGGGCGGTCGCCGGCCGCGACCGGCGCCGACGGACCGCTGGCGGGGTCTTTCTCCTCGCCCTCCCGGTGGTCGCGCTCGCGGTCAGCGGCCCGCTCGGCTCGGCGGTCACCACCGTCTTCGTCGCGGGCGCGGCGCTGCTGGCGTTCGCCGGCCAGCGGTACGACCTCGACCCGGCGACCATCGGGGCCGCCGCGCTCGCCGGGCTGGCCACCCACCCCTTCGGGGACCTGTTCACGGGCGAGCCCCCGGCCATGCTCTACCCGCTCTCGACGGCCCCGACGGTCGAACTGGTCACGCTCCACCCGGACCCGACGCTGCATCTCCTCGGTGCGCTCGGCGTCGAACTCTCGACGGCGTGGCTCGCGCTGTTCGTCTACCTGGCCGTGCGACACGGCGGCCGCCCGTCGGCGTTCCCGGGGGCGATCCGACGGGTCGTCGCCGGACGGGCGGGACTCGGGGCGGGCTACGCCGCCGCGGTCTTCCTCCTGCCGGCCCCGACGCTCGACGTCTCCTACCACTTCGTCTTCCCCCTGCTCGGCCTCGGGGTCGCCCTCGCCCTCCCGACGCCACGGGTCGCACGGGGGGCGGTCGCCCGCCCGGTCCGTGCCGCCGCGACCGGCCTCGCCGCCGTGACGGTGGCGACGCTCGCCTACACGCTCGTCTACGTCACCGTCGGGTGGTAGTCGGGATCGACGGCCGGCGTCCATTCGGTTTATACTCGCGGGGCCCCGTACCGCGAGTATGGCAGAGTCGGAGGGTGGGGACGAGTCGTCGTTCGCGCTCGAGCAGGTGTTCGACGACGCCCGGACGAACGCGATCCTCGCGTGGACGCTGGTGGCGTTCGTGGTCGTCGTCGCCGTCGGCAACCTCGTCTCGGGGACGCTACTGTGGACCGGGTTCGCCGCCGCGATGGTCGTCCTCGTCGTCCTCCCGCCGATCAAGTTCCGGACCGCTCGCGCGATGCTCCCCTGGGAGGTGCTCCTGCTGGCGATCCTCCCGCTGCTCGGGAGGACGTTCGCGACCGTCCCCGTCACGAGCAACCTGTTCACCTACCTCTCGGTGGCGGCCATCGCGCTCATCGTCGCGGTCGAACTCCACGTGTTCACGCCGGTGAAGATGAACAAGGCGTTCGCCGTCTCGTTCGTCGTGATCGCCACGCTCGCGGCCGCCGGTATCTGGGCTGTCGTCCGGTTCGCGCTCGACGAGACCCTCGGGACGACGTTCCTGCTCGACCCCGCGCTGACCGAGGCCGAGATCGAGCACGACCTCATGCTCGAGTTCGTCTACTCGACGGCGGCGGGCGTCCTCGCGGGGGTGGTCTTCGAGTGGTACTTCCGGCGGCTCCGCCGCCGCGAGAGCGTCGTCCCCGCGGAGGTCGAGGCGGCCATCGGGGCCGAACCGGGACGGACCCGCGAGCGGAGAGGGGTGGAGCCGTGAGGCTCCGCGAACGCCTCGGTATCGACGAAGGCCGGCAGAAGCAGCTCACGCGCCTGATGGAGTTCCTGCTCGTCGGGATCTTCTTCGTCGGCCTCGAACGCGGACACACGGGCATCCTCGTCAACACCGCCGTCGCGCTCGG
>JBEPXB010000340.1:0-4258 GCA_041642135.1 Halobacteriales archaeon
CCCTTCCGCGAGGACGTCGCGGGCGCGATGCACGTCGAGCGTCTGGAGGTGCTGGACGAGCGCCCCGCCGTCGAGACGGTCGTCTCGGGCATCGACCTCGACTACTCGCTCGTGGGACCGGAGTTCGGCGGGGACGTCCCGGAGATCGACGCGGCGATCGAGGCCGGGGAGTACGAACTCGACGGCGAGGTCCTCCGGGCGGCCGGCCACGAACTCGACGCCGAGATGTTCGAGGTCGAAGAGGAGCGCCGCTACGACGGCGACGGCGACCTGCTGGAACTCGACGAGGCGATCGTCATCGTCGGCGGCGGAGACTGACGGTCCGCCGACCGACGGTCAGCCCTCCGGTCACCGGAAAACCGCATCGAGCAGGTCGTCCCCGAGTCCCCCCGACTCCCGCACGGCGGCGTGGTGGCGTTCGTCCTGCTCCTCGATGTCGATCAGGACCGCGGTCACGAGGACCAGCCCCGGGTCCACCGGGAGCGCCGCGTCGAGTTCGACCCGGCAGCGGTCCCCCCGCCACGCCGCCGTCCCGACGCGTTCCCCGTCCGCGAGGACGGCGTAGCGGTCGGGGAGGTCGACCGGCCCGGCGTCGAGGACGTCGAGGAGGGCGCCGACCGCCCCGGCGGTCCGGAGGTGGACGACGGCGGTCCCGTCGTCGACGCGCCAGCGGCGCCCCAGGAACGCGACGTCGTCCTCGACGGTGGCGACCCGCCGGCCGGCGGCGTCGCTGACCCCGAACTCGAGGCCCCAGGACCCACGGTCGACCGAGTAGACCGGCGTGCCGTCCTCGTCGTAGAACCGCACGCCCCCGGGGTCGTACGCGACGGTCACCGGGGTACCGAGCCCGGTGATTTCGTAGGTCGAGTCGCCGAACCACTGGTCGCGCCGCCGGACGCCGTAGAGGGTTCCCACGACCGGCAGCGTACGTCGCGCCGGGAGATAAACCGCGCCGGGTTCCGTGCTCGCCCGGCGCACGACCGTATCAGAGGTCGGCGCCGACGGCGTCCCCGACGCTCTCGTAGCCGTCGCGCTCGAGCAGTTCCAGCAGCCCCTCGTTGATCTCCCGGGCGACCCCCGGTCCCTCGTAGACGAGGCCGGTGTAGAGCTGGACGAGGCTCGCCCCTGCACGTATCTTCGCGTACGCGCCCGCGGCGTCCGAGACGCCACCGACGCCGATCACGGGGACGTCGGTGCGCTCGGCGACGAAGCGGACCATCTCCGTCGCGCGGCCCTCGATGGGTTTCCCCGAAAGGCCACCGGTCTCCGCGCGGTTGTGTGACCCGAGTGTGCCGGGCCGCTCGGTGGTGGTGTTCGTCGCTATGACCCCCTCCAGGTCGAGGTCGTCGACGACGGCGAGCGCCTCCTCGACTGCGGGGTCGGGGAGGTCCGGCGAGAGTTTGACCAGCAGCGGGTCGGCGCCGGCGTCGCGGAGGGTGCCGAGGATGGACTCGAGGCGGTCGCGCCGCTGGAGGCTCCGTAGTCCGGGGGTGTTCGGCGAGGAGACGTTGACGACGACGTAATCCGCCGAATCGGCGACCCGCTCGTAGGTGTACAGGTAGTCCGATCCGGCCTCCGCCAGGGGCGTGGACTTGGACTTCCCGACGTTCACCCCGAGCGGGACGGGCATCTCGAGGTCGGCGAGGCGCGCGCCGACGGCGTCGGCGCCCTCGTTGTTGAACCCCATGCGATTTATGAGGCCGCGGTCCTCGCGGAGGCGGAACAGCCGGGGACGGGGGTTCCCCGGCTGGGGTTCGGCGGTGACGCCGCCGACCTCGACGTGGCCGAAGCCGAGCGCCGCAAGAGCGCGCGGGACGCGGGCGTTCTTGTCGAAGCCGGCGGCCACGCCCACGGGGTTCGGAAAGGAGAGGCCGAACGCGTCGACTCGGAGCCGGTCGTCGTCGACGGCGTAGTGGCGGGCGAGGCGGTCCTCTATGGGGGTGTCCTGGACCAGGTGGAGGAGTTCGGAGACGGCCCGGTGTGCGGTTTCGGCCGGGAGCGCGAACAGCAGGGGCTTGACGGCCTCGTAGAGCATCGACCCGAACCGGTCGCCCCGAGCGCTTAACGGCGACGGTACGTCCCGACGGTGCGTTCAGAACTCGTGTTCGACCTCGTCCGGGTCGGCCTTCTGTATGATGATCTTGTTGTCCCGCACGCGCACGAAGACCTCGTCGCCGATGGACATCCCGGCGACGGCGAGCTCGTCCTCGTGGAGGTTCACGTGGACGTTGTGGTACTCGCCGTTCTCGTCCTTGGCGCCACTCGGGCTGAGCTTCTTCTTTCGCACCATCGCGGTATGTCCTCGCTTTGGCCACAGAGGATACATAAGTGTACCGTGCGAGTCCGACGGGGAACCCGCGGCGGCCCAGGAGCGCGGGCCGCTGGCCCGGTACCGCAGGCCGGCAGTCCTCGGGCGCGCGCGCCGCCGTGTGTCGTGGTTTCGGGTCGTATGTAGCCGGCTCGGGTCACGCCTCGGGGCGGCCTCCGAGGCCGAGTATATAAAGAACCGTTCGCCGTACCCCGGTTACTGGGATATCTTTATATACAATAATGTACACCGTCCACACGGTGGTGTAAACCATGGCACGCGACGACGACAAGCGGAACTTCGCACTCCGACAGGCCGACGGCTCCGAGAGCAGCGTCTTCTCGGGACGGACCCCGCGACAGGCGGCGCTGAAGGCCGCACGACGGCTCGACCCCGCGCCGAGCGAGGGGGAGGCGGAGAAGACCGAGATCAGGCTCCGGGAGAAGGGGACCAAGAAGGTCCACATCTACGACGGCTGGGCCTGGAAGGAACAGGCGCCGTCGGACAAACCCGACTGGATGCCCGGCGAGATCACGGAGGCGAACGTCTCCAAGCGGGGCATCGAGCACCTCGACGAGATCTGACCCGCCAACTTTCTTCGCGCACGCGATCCCCTCAAGAACTATCCGTCGCGGTGTCGTACGCGTGCCCGCACGGTTCGATCAAACGCCGCCCACTCGCGGGCGCGCGGACCGGCCGTGACGCGCGGCCCTCACCCGGCGGGACCGACCGCGAAACGCGAGGGACGACCGCCAGGCCTCCAGCCGCGCGAGATTCCACCCGCACGGAGAGCCGTCGGTTTCCCGGACGGGCCGACCGGCCGGCGGGAACGATTTATATACTGACCGGAGCGGTTCGACGCCGACCGATCGGGGGTGTCGAACGGGGTTTCGTCCCGGTCGGCCGGGACGCGTGTTCCCGCGTCTCGCGCGGCAGTCGCTCACACGCCCGCGCCATGAAACCGCGTGACGGGGCGGCGGTGTAACGACGGGTTTAAGTAAAACACCCTCATCAGAAGGTAATGCGAAGGACGCGGGGGACGCCCCCCGCGACGGGTCGCCGGGTTCGCGCCCGGCGGCCCGGAGCGTTCCGACGCCCTTAAGTGTAACAGGGCACTCGGGATGATTACGCCGATGCGGTCGGCCCCTCCCGGGGTCGCTCGCGGACCCGAACGGCTTTCGATGGGTTTATGACCCGTCGAGGTTGATATTAGGGTCCGAAGGAGATGAGGATTCCACCCCTGCGGTCCGCCGTACAGATGGGATCTGATGTTAGCCCTGGTAGTTCGGTGACACTCGGTCGGTCCGGTGTCACTCGAACCCGATAGCACACACTCATACGAGTGTGTCCCGCCTTGAGCTCGAGGTTAATCGAGCTCGCCCACCCGCGCCTCGCGCGGGTAGCATTCCGGTTGATCCTGCCGGAGGCCATTGCTATCGGTGTCCGATTTAGCCATGCGAGTTGTACGTTTAACGTAGCGAACGGCTCAGTAACACGTGGCCAAGCTACCCTGTGGACCGCCATAACCTCGGGAAACTGAGGCTAATAGCGGATATCGCTCCCGCGCTGGAATGCGGGGAGCGTGAAAGGCTCCGGCGCCACAGGATGCGGCTGCGGCCGATTAGGTAGACGGTGGGGTAACGGCCCACCGTGCCGATAATCGGTACGGGTTGTGAGAGCAAGAGCCCGGAGACGGACTCTGAGACAAGAGTCCGGGCCCTACGGGGCGCAGCAGGCGCGAAACCTTTACACTGCACGCCAGTGCGATAGGGGGACACCGAGTGCGAGGGCATAGAGCCCTCGCTTTTGTGTACCGTAAGGTGGTACACGAATAAGGGCTGGGCAAGACCGGTGCCAGCCGCCGCGGTAACACCGGCAGCCCAAGTGATGGCCGCTATTATTGGGCCTAAAGCGTCCGTAGCCGGCCGGGCAGGTCCGTCGGGAAATCCA
>JBEPXB010000341.1:0-4253 GCA_041642135.1 Halobacteriales archaeon
ACGATCGTTCCCGTCAGGCACCAGACACCCCCAATAGATAGCAGCCGACCTGTCTCACGACGGTCTAAACCCAGCTCACGACCTCCTTTAATAGGCGAACAACCTCACCCTTGCCCGCTTCTGCACGGGCAGGATGGAGGGAACCGACATCGAGGTAGCAAGCCACCGGGTCGATATGTGCTCTTGCCGGTGACGACTCTGTTATCCCTAGGGTAGCTTTTCTGTCGTTAATGGCCCGCATTGGGCAGGCTCATTAGTTCGCTAGACCACGCTTTCGCGTCAGCGTCCCTCGTTAGGAAGGACACTGTCAATCCACCTTTTGCTCTTGCACTCTTCCACGGGTTCCCGACCCGCGTGAGGTGGACATAGGGCGCGCTCGATATCTTTTCGAGCGCGTACCGCCCCAGTCAAACTGCCCGGCTATCGGTGTCCTCCTCCCGGAGTGAGAGTCACAGTCACTGACGGGTAGTATTTCACTGGTGGCTCGGTGGCCCGCTAGCGCGGGTACCTGTGTAGCGCCTCCTACCTATTCTGCACATCAGCGACCATGTCTCAGCGACAGCCTGCAGTAAAGCTCCATAGGGTCTTCGCTTCCCCTTGGGGGTCTCCAGACTCCGCACTGGAACGTACGGTTCACCGGGCCCAACGTTGGGACAGTGGCGCTCTCGTTGATCCATTCATGCAAGCCGCTACTGAAGCGGCAAGGTACTACGCTACCTTAAGAGGGTCATAGTTACCCCCGCCGTTGACGGGTCCTTCGTCCCATTGTACTGGGTGTTCAGATACCCGCACTGGGCAGGATTCAGTGACCGTACGAGTCCTTTCGGATTTGCGGTCACCTGTGTTGTTACTAGACAGTCGGAGCGCCCAGGTCACTGCGACCTGCCCGTTTCCCGGGCAGGCATCCCTTATCGCGAACTTACGGGACTAACTTGCCGAATTCCCTAACGTCGGTTGTCCCCGACAGACCTTGGCTTTCTCTGCCACGAGCACCTGTGTCGGTTCTCGGTACGGACACTACACTCGCCTTTTCACGGGCCCCAGGTTGAACCGGCTTGCGCTATCCCGCCGTTCGTCCGCTTCGTGCCGTTACGGCTTCCACGGATTTGGACGGTTCGACCACGCGAAGGCGTGGCCCGGTCGACCCCGAGGCGTCAGCTTTTGTTGTGTAGTGGCGCTGGAATATTAACCAGCTTCCCATTTCGTCCTGCTCGAATTGCGACAGGACTTAGGACCGGCTAACCCTCGACTGACGAACATTGTCGAGGAACCCTTACTCGTTCGGCCGTCGGGATTCTAACCCGACTATCGCTGCTACTGCGGCCAGGATTTTCGTCGTCGGTCGGTCCACACGAACTCTCGTCCGTGCTTCCACCCGACCGTCGTGCCAACCTACTGGAACACTCTGTGAGGAGTGCCGCCAGGTCTCGGTGGTGGGCTTGAGCCCCGATCATTTTCGGCGCCCCGAACCTCGGCCGGTAAGCTGTTACGCTTTTCTTAGAGGGTAGCTGCTTCTAAGCTCACCTCCCGGCTGTCTGGGGCTCGGGACCACCTTCGATCGCACTTAGCCCACACTTGGGGACCTTAACCCAGCTCTGGGTTGTCTCCCTCACGCTGCACAAGCTTACCCCGCACAGCGGACTCCCTGCGTCCACGGCGTCCGTAGGTTCGGAGTTTGACAGGAGGACCGACTCCTCTCGGAGTCGGCGCCTCCAATCGGTCGCTCTACCCCACGAACTACCTCGGCAGAGGTCATGCTTCGACATGTTTCGGTTGGAACCAGCTGTTTCCGGGTTCGATGGGCCTTTCACCCCTACACGTAGATCACGGGAGGGTATTGTAGGACACCAACCCTAGCAGGCTTCCACGCAGCTTTCGCCACGCTTCACCTTGTCCACGCGTAGATCACCCGGTTTCGGGTCGTGTCCGTTCGACTCCCCGCGCTTGAACACGGTGGCCCTGGCGTCGAAGACGCTGCGGCCGTATCGGTTTCCCTATGCCTTCGCGGATGCTCCGCTTAGACTCGTCGAACAGACACACTCCCTGGCTCGTTTTTCAAAACGCACGACGGAACACCGGCTTCCTGCGGTTCCTACTGCGGGGTCGCCCCCGTGTCGTTTCCTGCAGGACCTTTCGTGCCCCGTCGCTCCATCGCCAACTGATTTCAGGCCCTATTGCACCTCCCTTCTCGGGGTGCTTTTCAGCGTTCGCTCACGCTACTTGTTCGCTATCGGTCTCAGGTAGTATTTAGTCTTGGCCGTCAATGCCGGCCACGTTCTCGAGGGGTTTCCAGCCCCCGATACTCTGGATCCGACCCGGGGTCGCTTCCTCCCGATACGGGGCTATCACCCTGTATCGCGCTCCGTTCCAGAAGACTTCTCGAGAGGTTACGACCCGTTATGGTCAGTCCGTACACCACATTGCCCGAAGGCTTCGGTTTGGACTGTGTCGCGTTCACTCGCCGTTACTGACGACATCGCATTCGCTTTCTCTTCCTGCCCCTACTAAGATGTTTCAATTCGGGGCGTTCCCCATTGCGCGAGGCAATTGCGGGGGGATTCCCATTAGGAGATCCGTGGTTCTTCGCCTCCGTGCGGCTCCCCACGGCTTATCGCAGCTTGGCACGTCCTTCATCGGCACCTGAGCCGAGCCATCCACCAGCTGGCATAGTAGCCACGATGATGTTTGGATCGTTGGATGTCGAGTCCGAAGACTCGACTGATGTGTCGAGCCGTGTGGCTCGACGTCGCCGAGTCCGAAGACTCGGCGGTTGAGTCCGTCGGCTGACGGACTCGCGCTCGGTGAACCCGTACGAAACGGGTCCAGTGTGCGCCTGGATCGCACGTACACACAGTGTCATTTACGCGCCCTGGTGTCTGACAGGTGCGCGCATCTACCCTTCCCACCCGCGCTTGCACGGGGTGGTGCATCGGTCGTACACGGGTAGAGCGCCGGTTGCCACTTAAGGCACCCGGTTTCCACCCGGACATGGACCCACTGGGATTCGAACCCAGGGCATCCTCCTTGCAAAGGAGGCACTCTACCACTGAGCTATGGGCCCGTCGCAGCCACTTCGACCGGTCCCGGCGCGCGATCGCGCCGCGTCCGAGCGTGGCTGTAGCCCTGGTAGTTCATAGGTGCTCGGTCGGCACGGGTACTCGAACCCTCGAAAGGTGGGCCGGAGCGAAGCTCCGGTCCCGGTCTGTGGAGGTGATCCAGCCGCAGATTCCCCTACGGCTACCTTGTTACGACTTAAGCCCCCTTGCGGAGCCCAGATTCGACCTGGGTATCCAGGCCTCATCCGGACCCCACTCGGGTGCTTTGACGGGCGGTGTGTGCAAGGAGCAGGGACGTATTCGCCGCGCGCTACTGACACGCGACTACTACCGAATCCAGCTTCATGAGGGCGAGTTTCAGCCCTCAATCCGAACTACGACCGGGTTTAGGAGATTAGCGTCCCCTCTCGGGGTAGCGTCCCACTGTCCCGGCCATTGTAGCCCGCGTGTGGCCCAGCTCATTCGGGGCATACTGACCTACCGTTGCCCGTTCCTTCCTCCGCTTTGGCAGCGGCAGTCCCCCTAGTGTACCCAGCCATCGCGAGATGCTGCTGGCAACTAGAGGTGCGGGTCTCGCTCGTTGCCTGACTTAACAGGACGCCTCACGGTACGAGCTGACGGCGGCCATGCACCTCCTCTCAGCAGCGTCGAGTAAGGTCATCAACCTGACCGTCATTACTGCTGTCGGAGCTGGTGAGATGTCCGGCGTTGAGTCCAATTAAACCGCAGGCTCCTCCGGTTGTAGTGCTCCCCCGCCAATTCCTTTAAGTTTCATCCTTGCGGACGTACTTCCCAGGCGGATCGCTTCACGGCTTCCCTACGGCACAGCGCAGGCTCGTAGCCTGCGCCACACCTAGCGATCATCGTTTACGGCTAGGACTACCCGGGTATCTAATCCGGTTCGAGACCCTAGCTTTCGTCCCTCACCGTCGGATCCGTTCTCCAGAGGCGCTTTCGCCACCGGTGGTCCGTCCAGGATTACGGGATTTCACTCCTACCCCGGACGTACCCCTCTGGTCTCCCGGTCCCAAGCCGAGCGGTTTCCGCCGGACGCCCACTGGTTGAGCCAGTGGATTTCCCGACGGACCTGCCCGGCCGGCTACGGACGCTTTAGGCCCAATAATAGCGGCCATCACTTGGGCTGCCGGTGTTACCGCGGCGGCTGGCACCGGTCTTGCCCAGCCCTTATTCGTGTAC
>JBEPXB010000342.1:0-4232 GCA_041642135.1 Halobacteriales archaeon
GTCGAACGAGTGGTACGGGTGGTGGATGAGCACGTCCTTGCGTCGGATCTCCGCGAACAGGTCCGCCTCCTCCGGGTCGTCGAGCCGTGGGTGGCCGCGTGGCGTCCAGCTCTCGTGTTTCAGGTCGGGTCGTTCGAGGTCGACGAGCCGCGAGAGGTCCCGCAGGTCGAGCGGCGGGGGTCGCTCGAACACCTCCCGCTCGTCGAGCCCGAGCTGGTCCCGCAGCAGCTCCCGGACGGGGTCGGGCATCCCCTCGGCCACCTCCAGCCTGACGACGGTCGCGAACCGGCGCTCGCGGAGGACGCCCTCGATCATCTCGATGAGCCCCTCGGCGACGTCCTCGTTCCGGCGGACCTCTGCGTTGCGCGTGACCCTGAACGTCGCGCAGTCGAGCACCTCCACGTCCGGGAACAGCAGGTCGAGGTTCGCCGCTATCACCTGCTCCAGGGGGACGAACCGCTCCGCCTCGCGGTCGGTCCACGCCTCGCGGATCCGGACCAGTCGGGGCCGGTTTTCGGGGATCTTCACCCGCGAGAACTTCGGCTCGCCCCCCTCGCGCCGGGTCCGGACCGCGAGCGAGAGCGAGAGGTTCGAGATGAACGGGAACGGGTGGGCCGGGTCGAACGTCAGCGGCGTCAGCGTCGGGAGTACGTCGGACTCGAAGTACTCGCGCAGGTTCGACCGCTCCGTCGCGGTCAACTCCTCGTGGTCGACGACGTGGATGCCGGCCGCCGCGAGTAACGGCCGGACCTCGCGAAAGCAGGCCGACTGCGCGGCGAACATCCCGCGGGCCGTCTCGAGGCTCGCCTCCCACTGCTCCCGCGGGGTCCGTCCGTCGACCGAGAGTTCGGTGACGCCCGCCTCGATCTGCTGTTTCAACCCGCCGATCCGCTTCATGAAGAACTCGTCGAGGTTGCGGGTGACGATGCTCAGAAAGCGCACCCGTTCGAGCAGCGGGTTCCGCTCGTCCGTCGCCTCGTGGAGCACCCGCTGGTGGAAGGCGAGCTCGGAGAGTTCGCGGTTGAGGTACCAGACGGGGTCCTCGGTGTCGAAGTCCTCGGGTTCGGCTCCGGTTCCGGCCGCCGACGATGGTGGCTCGGCTGGCCCGTCCGGGGCGTCGTACGTCGCGACGCCACGCTCGGAGAGGGGCTCGCCGTCGTCGGTCGGCTGGTCGGTCACTCGGCGAGGATAGGCGTCGGCTCGACTTGAACGTCCGGGAGGTCGAGCACCTTCCGGTCCGGACGGGACTGGTAGGTCTCGAACGCCGGTACCGAGACCACCTCGTCGGCGCGGTAGTCGTAGGCGGTGAGCGAGCCGCCGTAGACACAGCCCGTGTCGAGGCCGACGGCGTGCTCGGTGACGACGGGGGCGTCGAGCGGCGTGTGTCCGAAGAAGACCCGCTCGGGACCCTCCCAGTGGTCGAACCAGAACGGCCCGTCGTAGCCGTTCTCCGGCGGGATGGAGCGGGTGTTGAGCAGGCGCTCGATCCCCTGATCGGAGAGCGGCATCCGGGTGTCGACGCCGCCGTGGACGAGGAAGGAATCGCCGATGGAGAGGACGACCGGGAGCGACTCGACGTAGTCGGCGACGGGGTCGAGGTCCGGCAGGTCGACCCGGTCGTGGATGAGCTTCGCTTCGTTGTTCCCCCGGATCGAGAACGTGTTGGGGGCGTCGCGGACCAGTTCGACGACGCCGCGGGAGTCGGGTCCCTTCCGGATGAGGTCGCCGACGAACAGCACGAGGTCCTCCTCGGACGGATCGAGCGCGTCGAGCAGCGCCTCGAGTTCGGGTCGGCAGCCGTGGACGTCGCCGACGACGTAGATCTCCTCCCACGCGTCGACGTCGAGTCGCAGGTGACGCTTCGCGACCTCCGGTGCGAGGTCGTCGTCGGTCAGTCCCGGTCGACCGTCGTCGGAGCGTGGCCTCCCCTCCAGCGCGAGCCCGGCACCCGTGCCCGTTGGCGGTACCATATCCCGCGTCTCACGTCCAGAACTTAACGTGTTTCTAATATGACTATCGTGAGATACATAGACACACCTCGACCTTCGGTGTGTCCGTGAGTGACGCAATCCCGTTCGTCGAGACCGGCCCGGTCCCAGTGCTGGTTTCCGGGGGCTCCTGTTTCGCGCGAGCGGTGTGACAGAGCCGCGAGGCGACCCCGCCCCAACGCAACTCCTTTGGCCCGAAGGGTCGAACCCGGCGTCATGAGTAGCCTCGAGTCGGAGCAGTACGAGAAGCACCGCGAGGCCGGCGAAATCCTCGCGGAGGTACGGGACGAGGCCGCCGAGCGCGTCGAGGTCGGTGCGAGCCATCTGGAACTCGCG
Organism: Halobacteriales archaeon; assembly: GCA_041642135.1. Classification (GTDB taxonomy): domain Archaea; phylum Halobacteriota; class Halobacteria; order Halobacteriales; family Haloarculaceae; genus Salinirubellus. The sequence goes on from JBEPXB010000342.1 coordinate 2,325, forward strand.
GAGTGGGCCGAGGACCGCATCCGCGAACTCGGCGGCGAGCCGGCGTTCCCGGTCAACATCAGCATCGACGAGGAGGCCGCCCACGCCACGCCCTCCCGTGACGACGAGTCGACGTTCGGCGAGGAGATGATCAACCTCGACATCGGCGTTCACATCGACGGCTGGCTGGCCGACACCGCGGTCACGGTGGACCTCTCGGGGCACGACGAACTCGCCGAAGCGCCCGCGGCCGCGCTCGACGCCGCGCTCGACGTCATCGAGCCGGGCATCGAGACGGGCGAGATCGGCGGCGTCATCGAGGACGTAATCGAGGGGTACGGCTACAACCCGGTCGTCAACCTCACGGGCCACGGACTCGGCCACTGGGAGCAGCACACGGCCCCGAACATCCCGAACCGCCGCGTCGAACAGGGCGTCGAACTCGAGGTCGGCGACGTCGTCGCCATCGAGCCGTTCGCCACCGACGGCGGCGGGAAGGTCGGCGAGGGGAGCGAGGAGGAGATATACGCGCTCGAACGGGAGGCCTCGGTGCGGAACCGCGCGGCCCGCGAGGCCCTCGAGACCATCGTCGAGGAGTTCAAGACGCTGCCGTTCGCCGCGCGCTGGCTCGACACCCCCCGCGCGGAGATGGCGCTTCGGCGGCTCAAACAGCAGAACGTCGTCCACGGCTACCCCGTCCTGAAGGAGGACGACGGCTTCCTCGTCAGCCAGAAGGAGCACACGATCATCGTCACCGAGGGGGGATGTGAGGTGACGACCCGCTCGCGGTAGGGGACGAGTCCGGACGGTCTCACCGCCACGATCACACACTGCGTCGACCCGGACGCCGCCGGTACGGCTACTCCGGGTCGAACGCGCCGCGTTCGAGTAGTGCCGGTATCGCCTCCCGGACCCGCCCGCACGCGTCGTCGAGCGAGAACTCGGCTACGACCTCGCCGTCCTCGACGACCGGTTCGAGCAGGGGCTCACCCGGTGCGGACTCGTCGACCGGGACGACACGGTCGTCGTACCCCTCGCGGTAGACCTGCTTGGCGCCGCTCTTTACGCCGCGCTTCGTGCGGGACTCGCCGTCCACCTCGACGATGTTCATCGAGAGGTCGACCGGGTCCGCGTTCGCGATGGCGCCGCCGACGCCGAAGCCGTCGGCCACGTCCCGCAGGCGGCGGACCTCGGCCGCGTCGACCCCACCACTGACGAGTATCTCGACGTCCTCGTACCCCCGGCGGTCGAGTTCCCAGCGGACCTCCTCGGCGATCTCGCGGACGTCACCGCGGCGCGAGGACGTGGTGTCGAGGCGGACTCCGTCCAGATCCTCGCCGAGCGCCTCCGCGGCGGTGACGGCCTCGACGGTCTCGTCGCAGAACGTGTCGACGAGCATCGTTCGCGGGATCGACTCGTCGAGCGCGTCGTCGAAGGCGCGGAACGCCCGCTCGGCGTCGCCGAGACAGATCACCAGCGCGTGGGGCATCGTCCCGCCCGCTTCGACCCCGATGACCTCCCCGCCGGCGACGTTCCCGATGCCGTCGACGCCGCCGACCAGCGCCGCCCGCTCGATCATCGCGCCGAGCGCCGGGTGCTGCCGGCGCGTCCCGAAGCTCAGGACCGTCCGGTCGCGGGCCGCCGCGCGGACCCGCATCGCGGCGGTGGCGATCCCGCTGGCGTGGGCGAGAAAGCCGAGCAGCGGCGACTCGTAGCGGGCGAACGCCCGGTAGGGCCCCTCGATCCGGAGGACGGGCCCGCTCGAGACCACCGTCCCGTCCGGGGGGGCGTAGACGTCGACCGGATGCCCGGCCAGGAGGCGCGCCGCGTCCTTCAGTCCGGTCAGGACCGTCCACCCGTCGGGGACCGAGATCTCCGCGACGACGTGGGGGTCTTCGCCGACGTGGTCGAGTATCTCCTCGGTTCGCA
>JBEPXB010000343.1:0-4224 GCA_041642135.1 Halobacteriales archaeon
CGGAACGGGAGCACGTCGAGATACTCCCCGGGATGTTCGCCGACGGCGAGTACGGCTGGCGGGACGCCGAGTGGGTCGTCCAGTGGTACTTCCGCCGGTACCTGGGCGACTACCCGAACGCCGACCGACGGGCCGCGGAGGCGGCCTACGGCGAGAACGACTTCGACGACGTGCTCGACACCCTTTCGGCCGTAGAGGAGGCCGACGACGACGCCGAACGGGCCCGACTGCTGACCACCCTCGAGGGCGTCGACGTCCGCGTGGGCTCGGCGTTCCTCCAGTTCATATTTCCAGAGCAGTACATCGTGGTCGGCGACCGCGAGTGGGCCGTCCTCCGCGCGGCCGACGAGCTCGACGAGCCCTATCCGGACCCACCCGACGTCGAGGCGTACCTGACGTACCTCGAAGTCTGTCGGGAGGTGGCCGACCGGTGTGACTGTGACCTCTGGACGCTCTACACGGCGCTCTGGCGGCTCTGGAACGAGGTCGAGGTGGACGATACGTAGGGGCGCTCCGGTCGGCCCCTACCCATCACGAACCGCGGATCAGAACAGCCCGGAGACGTTCCCGTCGGCGTCGACGTCCATGCCGGCGGCGGCGGGCGTCTTCGCCAGCCCGGGGAGCGTGAGGACATCCCCCGTCAGGGCGACGACGAACCCCGCGCCCGCGGAGGGGTAGACCTCGCGGACGGTGAGCGTCCAGTCCTCCGGGACGCCCTTGCGACTCGGGTCGTCGCTGAGCGAGTGGAACGTCTTCGACATGCAGACGGGCGTGTCGGCCATCCCGATCTCCTCTAACTGCTCGATGTCCTCCTTCGCGCCGCTCGTGTACTCGACGCCGTCGGCGCCGTAGATCTCGGTCGCGATCGTCTCGATCTTCTCGGTGATCGGCTGGTCGGTGTCGTACAGGTGCCGGAACTCCGAGTCCTCCTCGGCGGCCTCGACGAGTTTCTCCGCGAGGTCGAGTCCACCCTCACCGCCGTCGCTGAAGACGTTCGACTCCGCGACCCGCACCCCGAGCTCGTCCTCGCAGTGCGAGACGACCGCCTCGACCTCCGCGTCGGTGTCCCCGGGGAAACGGTTGAGCGCGACGACGACCGGGACGCCGAACTTCTCCAGGTTTCGGACGTGCCGGTCGAGGTTGGCCAGCCCCCGCTCGACGGCCTCGACGTCCTCGGCCTCGAGTTCGTCCATGTCCGGCGGCCACATGTCCTGGCCGTGGTACTTCAGCGCCCGGACGGAGGAGACGAGCGTCACGGCGTCGGGGCTCATGTCTCCGAACCGGCAGACGATGTTCATGAACTTCTCCGCCCCGAGGTCCGACCCGAACCCGGCCTCGGTGACGAGGTACTCCGAGAGGTGGCCGGCGACGTCGTCGGCGATGAGCGAGTTCGTCCCGTGGGCGATGTTGGCGAACGGGCCGCCGTGGACGAACGCGGGCGTGCCCTCGATGGTCTGGACGACGTTGGGCTTGAGCGCCTCCTTCAGGAGGAGCGTCGCCGCCCCCGCCGCGTCGATGTCCTCGACAGTCACCGGGTCGCCGTCCTCGTCGTAGGCGACGATGATGCGGGCGACCCGCTCGCGGAGGTCGGCGACGCTGTCGGCGAGACAGAGGACGGCCATCATCTCGGAGGCCGCGGTCAGGAGGAAGCCGTCCTCGCGGGGGATACCCCCCGTCTTGCCGCCGAGTCCGACGACCGTCTCGCGGAGCGCCCGGTCGTTCATGTCGATCGAACGCTTCCAGCGGACCTCGTTGACGTCGATGCCGAGTTCGTTCCCCTGGTAGATGTGGTTGTCCAGCATCGCCGAGACGAGGTTGTGCGCCGAGGTCAGCGCGTGGATGTCGCCGGTGAAGTGGAGATTGATGTCCTCCATCGGGAGCACCTGGGAGTAGCCGCCGCCGGCGGCCCCTCCCTTGATGCCGAACACCGGCCCGAGCGACGGTTCGCGGATGGCGATGAGCGTCTCCTTGCCGTACTGGTTCAACGCCTGGCCGAGCCCGACCGTGGTGACCGTCTTGCCCTCGCCCATCGGCGTCGGCGTCATCCCGGTCACGAGGATCAGCTTGTTGTCCGCCTCGCCCTCGGTGATCCGGTCGATGGCATCGAGCTTGACCTTCGCCTTGTGCTCGCCGAACAGTTCGAGGTCGGACTCCTCGAGCCCGAACGGCTCGACGACGTCCCTGATGTGGTGTTTGTCTACGGACTGTGCGATCTCGTAGTCGCTGGGTATCGACTCCTCGGAGGACATCCCTACACGGACCTGTCCACGGCCGGTTATCAATGTTGACGAACCAGTAGGTTCGCGGATACGACGTGCTTCCGGCGCTCGCCGTCCGGAGCGAGGATCGCCGTCGATCGCTGGACCGCGAAGTCCTGAATAGTTCTTCCCCGGACGGGTCGTCGGTTCGCGTCGAACCCATATCAACATTCGATTGATATTACGTGCTTCGACGAGGCGTCGACGGCACGGACGGGAGTTTTAATCGCGATGGTATAGACCGGACGGCGTATGGAGTACCACGAGGCGGTGAACACCTTAGAGCGCCTGCGCCGGCTCCGGCCGAAGCTCGGAACCGAGACGACCGCCTCGCTGCTGGGGTTCCTGGGCGACCCGCACGAGGGCGTCCCCGCGGTGCAGGTCGCCGGGTCGAACGGCAAGGGCAGCACCGCGCGGACCCTCGAGCGGGTCCTCCGCGAGGCCGGCCTCGAGGTCGGTCTCTACACCTCGCCGGATCTCAACGACCTCCGCGAGCGGGTCCGGGTCGGCGACCGGAAGATAGGGAAAGCGGAGGTCGTCAGGTTCGTCGAGGAGGCATGGCCGTACGTGGTCGAGCGCGACGCCGAGGGGGACGCGCCGACGTTCTTCGAGGCGTTCACCGCGCTCGCGCTCTGGCACTTCGGCCGCGAGGACGTCGACGTCGCGGTGCTGGAGGTCGGCATCGGTGGGCGCTACGACGCGACGAGCGTCGTCGACCCCGTCGCCTCGGCGGTCACGAGCGTCAGCCTCGAACACACGGACCTGCTCGGCGAGACGGTGGAGGAGATCGCCCACGACAAGGCACACGTCACACCGGAGGGCGCCCCGCTGGTGACCGGCGCGACCGGGGCGGCGCTCGAGGAGATCCGGAAGCGGACCGACGTGCTGACCGTCAGAGGTGGCCGCAGGACACCGGATGGCGAGGAGGGCTACGGAGCGGCGAGCGACCCGGATGCCGACGACCGACCCGACGTGGTGGCGACCGAGAGGGAGATGGTCTCGTCGGCGGAATCGGCGCTCTCGCTCGCGGGGCCGGACTGGAACGTCGAGACCCGCACCCCGCTCCTCGGGGCGCACCAGGCGGTCAACGCCGGCGTCGCCGCGGCCCTCGCGCGGCAGGTCGGCGCCGCGACCGGGACGGCGGTCACGGAGGCCGACATCGCGGCGGGGATCCGGAACGTCCGCTGGCCCGGACGGTTCGAGGTGATGGGGGAGGAACCGCTCGTCGTCCTCGACGGGGCGCACAACCCGGACGCCTGTGCGAAGCTCACGACGCTGCTCGACCGGTTCGCGTACGACGACCTCCACCTCGTCTTCGGCGCGATGCGGGACAAGGACCACGCCGAGATGTGCCGGGCGCTGCCGCCGGTCGACCGCGCGTACCTCGCCGAACCGGCGGTCGACCGCGCCCTCGGCGTCGACACGCTGGCGGCGGTCTTCGAACGCGAGACGGGTGCCGGGACCGAAGGGTACGGGACCGTCCTCGACGCCGTCGAGGGGGCGCTCGAGGGCGCTCGCGAGTCCGACTGCGTCCTCGTCGCGGGGTCACTCTACACGGTCGGGGAGGCCCGGGACCGCTGGACGCGCGCGCCGCGCGTGGTCGAAACCGACACGCCGGCCCGTGCCCGTGCTGCCATGCGGCGGGCCGACGTCCCCGCCGAGGTACGCGAGGAGCGGGCCGACCGGACGGTCGGTCGGACGGTGCGGTTCCACGCCCGTCGCGGCGAGGCCGCGGACCTGACGGAACTGATGCTCTCGCTCGGCGGGACCGCCGCGACCTCGGGGATCACGACCGCCGACGAGCACGTCGAGGTGGTCCTGAACGGGGACCTCCCGGCGTTCCGGCGGCTGGTCGCCCGCCTCGAGGAGCGGGGCGGCGGGGATGCCCGGATCTCCGCACAGGCGGCGGACGCGCTCGAGGGCGAGGACGACCCGACCGGCGGGGCCGACGGCGGGGGATCCGATC
>JBEPXB010000344.1:0-4224 GCA_041642135.1 Halobacteriales archaeon
CTGGTCGGACTCGCGGACGTCGTCGAACAGGCAGTGCGTGCAGTTGAACACGCCGCCGAGGTTCACCTCTATGACGCGGTCCCAGTCCTCCCGGGTCATGTTCTCGAACTTCCTGTCGACGGTGATGCCCGCGTTGTTGACGAGCACGTCCACCCGGCCGAACGCGTCGTGGACTCGCTCGCACATCCCCTCGACCGCGGCCATGTCGGCGACGTCGCCCTGGACGGCTATCGCGGAGCCGCCCGCGTCCTCGATGGCGTCGACGACCTCGTAGGCCTCGGCCTCGGAGGACCGGTAGTTGACGACCACCTCCGCGCCGTGTGCGCCGAGTTCCTCCGCGATACCCCGCCCGATGCCGCGCGACGAACCGGTGACGAGACAGGTCTGCTCGGAGAGCATACGCTACCGGTTCGCGCGCGTCGGCAAAACCTCGTCGCCGTCGGCGGAGCCGTTCACTCGACATAGGAGTAACGGTCGCGTCCACCGGACGACGCGGCCCGACGGTCCGCCGGAGACAGAGCCGTCCCGTCGAAGGCGAGCGCCCACGATGAGCTACACGGCCGAGAGATGCCGGTGCCGTCGCGGCCGCGCCGCTCGTCGAGGAGCGGTCGTAGGAACGGCGAACTGCGGATCCCGAACCGGAAAGAGGGCAGGGACCGGAGTAGAGATCAGAACCGGAGTGTTCGAGCGGTCCGACTCAGGCGCCGGCCTGGCCGATCCAGTCCTCGGCGCGAGAGACGGGGACCTCGGCGGCCTCGGCGACCGTCTCGGGGTCGGCCGCGGCGAGCGCCGCCAGCCCGTCGATACCCGCCTCGCGGAGCCGCTCGGCGTACGTCGGCCCGATGCCGTTCACCGACTCGAGGTCGCCGTCCGCGACCGCCTCGGCGACGGCCGCTTCGACGTCGGTTCCGTCCTCCCCGGAAGCCTCGGTCCCGACGGCCGCGTCGTCCGCGGTGGTGTCCTCGATCTCGACCTCGACCTCCGCCGAGGCCTCGTCCTCGGACTCGTCGGCCTCGACCGGTGACTTCTCGTAGTACCACTCGGCGACGCGGGGCCAGACGTCCTCGTGCGAGGAACTGGAGACCGAGAGGCCGATGTGGCCGGTCGGGTACTTGATCTGCTCGACGTCGTCGGTACCGACCACGTCGGCGAACGGCTCGCTCGCCCCACACGGGATGAGGTGGTCGTACTCCCCCATGATGAGCAGCATCGGCATGTCGATGTTCGTGACGTCGACGTGCCGGTCGCCGAGGTAGAGCTCGTTCTCGTAGAGCTGGTTCCCCTGGTAGATGTCCGTGAGGAACTGCTTGTACGCCTCGCCGGCGACGTCGATGCCCTCGTCGAGCCAGCGCTCCATGCGGGCGAAGTTCTCGACGAACTCGTCGTCCTCGATGTTGTCGTAGAAGCGGACGTACTTCGAGACGAAGTTCGAGACGGGGTCCATCAGCGCGAACCCGACGTCGAGCATCTCCGCGGGCATGTTGCCGAACGCCTCGGTGACGTCCTCGGGGTCGTAGTAGGACTCGTCGCCCCAGAGTTCGAGGACGCCGCCCGACTGGTCCTCGAAGTAGAGGCCGGCGGCCATCAGCCCGAGCGAGCGGACCTTCTCGGGGTAGAGCGCGGCGTACATCGCCGCCATCGTCCCGCCCATGCAGTAGCCCAGGACGTTGATCGAGTCCTGGCCGGAGCGCTCGCGGACGACGTCGACGCAGTTGTCGATGTACCGGCAGACGTAGTCCTCGAGCGTGAGGTGCTGGTCGAGCCGCGACGGCTCGTTCCAGTCGACGAGGTAGACGTCGTGGCCGGCCTCGAGCAGCCGCCGGACGACCGAGCGGTCGGGCTGGAGGTCGAGGATGAACGGCTTGTTGATCAGCGCGTACGTGACGAGGATGGGGACGTCGTGCTGCTCGTCGGTCAGCGGCTCGTAGTGGAGCAGCTCGAGCTTGTTCTCCGTGTAGACCACCTCGCTGGGGGTCTCGCCGACGTCGACCTCGGCGACGCGGTCGAGCTGCTCCTCGGCGACGTTGGACTTCTCGAACGCCTCGGTGGTCGACTCGAGGACCTCCCGCTGGGTGTTCAGCGCGAGCGCGAACGGGTTGAGCGGCCTGTCGGTCGCCATCTCACTCCTCCAGGTGTTCGAGGACGCGGTCGAGCTTCTCCTCGACGGCGTGCTGTCGTCGCTCGAGCTCGACGAGCCGCTCGCCCACCTCGTCCACGTCGCTCCGGGTGGGGAGCCCCAGTCCCGCGAGGGTGTCCTCGCTGAACTCCTCGGTCTGGGTCTGCATGTCCATCATGGCGTCGACCAGCTGGCCGTTGGCCGCGGCGAACGCCGACGTGGACATGACCTCCTTGAACGCCCGGTTGGCGCTCTGGAGCCAGATGTCCCGCAGTTCGGTAAACGAGACGTCCTCGCCCTCGGCGGCGTCGGTGGTCCGCTCGAACAGCTGTTCGGCGGCGTCGATCCACACCTCGTAGGCGCCCGCGTAGCCCTCGAACGCCTCGCTCATGGTGTTCTCGTCGGGAACGGATTCGTTCATCGCGTCCGCCCACGACTCCATGAAACTCGCCTGGGCCTCCATGTTCTGCTCGATGGACCGGGACATGGCGTCGTTCATCTGCTCGACCATCGTGGCCCACTGTTCCTGTACCTCCTGCATGTCGTTAGGTTGATCACTCATAGTCGGTCTCTGTCGCGTTGTTGCCGCTCGACGAACAAAACGGTAGGTGGTCGTTCGAGCCGGCTCAGGCCTCGATGTCGACCGTGTGGGCCTGCATCTCCTCGAACTGGGCCTGCAGCTCCTCGAGCTGGCTCTGGAACTGCTCGAACTGCGCCTCGAACTGCTCCTGGAAGTACTCGGTCTGGGCCTCGAACCGCTCCTGCATCTCCTCGCCGCTCTCCTCGAACTGGGTCTGCAGCTCCTCGAACTGGCCCTCGGCCTGCTGGAACGCCTCGAGGGTCTGGCCCTCGACCTCCTCGTGGGCCTCGAGCAGCGCCTCGATCTGGTCGTTCATCGCGGCGAGGTAGTCGACGGCCATCTCGTCGTAGGCGTCGACGCCCTTCGCGAACTCGCCCTCGGTCACGTCGAAGGCCTCCTCGTGGCTCTGGTAGAGCGAGTCGAACTGCTCGTCGACGGTCTCGCGGACCTGGCCGGTCATGCTCGCGGCGCCGGGGACCGTCGCCTCGAGGACGTCGAGGTAGCTGTGGAGGGCGTTCTCGGTCATCTCGACGGTGCCGCGCTGGGCCTCCTCGGTCGCCTCGAAGCCGTCGAGCATCGCGGCGTTCATCCGCTTCTGGAACTCGATGCCGCTCTCGATGGCCTGCTGGCTCTGGCGGATCGCGTTGCGCTGCATTTCGAAGGCGGTGCTGACGGGGGTCGTGAAGGTGGATTCGTTACTCATTGGTATCACTTCGGTTTCGCTTGACAGGAACGACGACGGTCTGGACGATGTCGCCCTCCTCTATATCGAGGGCCTCGCGCTCGGCGTCCGGGATGGATATCCGGCCGCCGCTCTGGACGCGCGTCTTGAACATCGCCATCTGGCTCATCGCGCCCAGCTGCGGGGCGAGGCCGGCCGAGTCGCCACCGCCCAGGAACTGCTTGAACAGCTCCTGCTGCTGGCGGGTGGCCTGCTCGGTCGCCTCCTGGAACGCCCGCATCATGGGTGGGAACGTCGATCCGTCACTGTCGTCTGTCATCGCGTATGGTAGAACACGCCCCCTGAGTGTATAAGCCTTCCCTTCCGAACCAATCAACACCATCTGATACCATCAGTTGGTGTAGATCGCGATTCAATCAGCACTCTTTAGTATATGTGGAGACTATAGACACGGCATGAGTTCCGGGTCCTATCCGTCGTTGTTCGGGGTGTGGTCGCGCACGTCCTCGATGATGTTCGAGTCGATGATGGAGGCGAACCGGGCGGCGATCGCCTCGATGGGGATTCCGGCCCGCGAGGAGCGGGACGGGAACGGGTCCGACCTCGAGGTCGAAGAGCGGATCGAACCCGGCGGCGACCTCCCCGAGTGGGACGTCACCTTCCACGGCGACGAGGACGAACTCGAGGTGGGCGACCGGATCTGCTTCACCAAGACGCTCACGGAGGCCGACGTCGACCGGTTCGCCGCGGCCTCGGGGGACACGAACCCGATCCACCTGGACGAGGAGTGGGCGCGCGAGACGCGCTTCGGCGGGCGCATCGTCCACGGTATCCTCGCCTCCGGGC
>JBEPXB010000345.1:0-3836 GCA_041642135.1 Halobacteriales archaeon
CGCCGGTGTGCCCTCGCGAGCGCGACCGGGTCCGACACACCACGAGGTGTCACGCCCGGGGCCAGGAACGTCGACGGGCGATCCGTCGGGACCGGGGCCGCCGTCGCAGTCGCGGTAGCCGTCGTCGTCTCGCTCCCCGCCGGAGGGGACGCGGGGCTGCTGCACCCGGCCACGACGACTAGCGCGACGAGGAGGAGCCGTCGGGTGTCCCTCATCCGCCCGCTGGGAGGGGCTACTCCGTGTTATACGTTCACTCTCGATCCGCAGGCTCCGCGGACGGTCGCGGTCGTGCGTCGGGGCGGAGGTCTCCCGACGCTACAGCGTGTATCGTTCGCCGTCGACCGCGGTGTCGTCGTCGAACGACTCCTCCGCGGGTGGGAAGTGCGACAGGTGGACGAGGCGGTACTCGGTCGCGTCGAGGTCGGCCGCGAGGTCGCGGGCGCCCTCGAAGGTCATGTGCTTCGTGCCGAACGTTCTCGGTACCCCGTCCTCGCGCTCGTGCTTGCCGCCGAGCGGGTGGTACTCGCAGAGGTGCGCCGGGACGATCCCGTCCACGAGAGCCAGGTCCGGGTCGGCGAGCACCTCGCGCGAGTCGTCGGGAACGCCGTAGCTCGTGTCGCCCGACAGCGCGAGCGTCCCGCCGGTCTCCGGGTCCTCGACGAGCGCGCCGTAACAGACCAGCGGCGGGTGGTCGACGGGGACGAGCGTCACCTCGAGACCGGCGGCCTCGAACGGCTCGAACGGCGACTGCGGCGTCGGCGTGACGGCGTCGAGGTAGTCGTACTTCCGGTCGACGGTCCCGCAGACGGACTCTCCGGTCTCCGGGTCGACCTCGTCGGCGGCGTGGACCGCCACGTCCGAGAGCAGGCGGTAGGCGTTCCCGAGGCCGTCGAGGTGGTCGAAGTGGATGTGGGTGACGAGTATCTCGTCGGGGAGGTCGACCCCCTCCCGGAGGAACTGGTAGCGGAAGTCCGGGCTGGCGTCGACGAGCAGCGACTCGCCCGTCCGCTCGTTGTGGACGTGGACGGAGAAGCGAGTCCGCTCGACGCCGCGCTCGCGGGCCTCGGTGCAGGTGTCACAGTCGCACCCGACCGTCGGCGTCCCGGTCGTATCGCCGGTGCCCAGCAGCGTGACCTCCATCGACCCGATTCTGGAGGGGCGGGCGCCTAAACCCCGCGGTCGGCGGCGGGAGGAGACCGGGGATCGCTCCCCGGTGCCCCATTCGACCGTTCACTCCTCGACGACGCGAACGCGGTCGCCGACCCGGAGGGTTCCGTCGCGGTCGTCCTCGGCCACCTCGGCGATCAGCATCAGCGTGTAGTAGTGCTCGAACGCCTCGGGATCCGCCCACTCGGGGAACGTCTCCCGTCGCATTGGTACAAATCGCTCGCGGAACTCCGGGGTCCGCTCGCCCGTGTCCGGGTCGCGCTCCGGCACCACGCACCGTCCGCACGGCGTGACGCCCTCGAACCGGAGGTCGCCAGCGAGGAACGACGGCGCGCCGTCGCCGACGAAGCGGTCCTCCCAGAACGCCGGGACGCCGCCGACCTCGACGTTCGCCCGGAGCCGCCGCCGTGCCCCCTCGACAGTGACATCCTCGAACCAGGACGCGACGGTCTCGAGCGTCGCGGTGCTGACGACGGAGGGACCCATCTCCCGGCGGTCGACGAATCCGACCGACTGGTCCCGCTCCAGCGTCAGGTCGGCGTCGAAGAACCCGCCGAACCACTCGGCCGCCCGGTCTCGCTCGTGCTCGTCACCTAGGTCGAAGCGGCGACGTTCGCCCTCCCCGGTTTCGACCGTCAGTTCCCCCGTCGCCGGGTCGACCGCCGTCTCCAGGTCGTGGACCCTGTCCGTTCGCTTCCCGTTCACGACGTCGCCCGCGGCGTCGAACAGCGCGAACTCCCTGTCGCCCTCGAGCGTCCCGCCGTCGAGCACGCGCACCTCCTCGAGTTCGACGCCGTCGAGTCCCTTCACCGGATAGACGGTGATCCGTTCGACGTGTCCCATCGTGGGACGGGTCTCGCGGCGGGGGCATAGCTCTGTCCTCCGTCGGGGCGGTTCGGGACGCCGCTTCGTCGACTGAAGTCGCCCGTCACCGGGCGTACACCGCCAGGGCCCGCCCGAACCCGTCGCGTTCGGTCGCGCGGATCCCAGGGGAGTTCTCGTGCTGAAGCGCCCCGGGGCCTTCTAAGTCCGTCGAGGCGTCATCCGGGAGAGATGTCGGCCTCCGAGACAGTATCCGAGGCGGAACGGTCGCGGGAGGGGGTCGGCCGAGTGGTCGATACGGCCGCCACGTTCGTCGGTCGCCTCCTGCGCGAACTGGTGCTGCTGGGTGTGTTCGCCGGCTGGCTCGTGCTCTGGGGGACGACCGCGGCTCTGAACTACCGGCAGGGCGACCTCATCGGCCTCGGCCTCGTCGTGGCGGTGCTGATCGTCCCGGTCGTCGCCGCGTACCTCTGGCACCTGGCCGCGCTCGTCACCGACGACGCCGTGAACCTCCCATGGCACTCGACGGGGGCTGACGGGGCTACCCCTCGTACGTCCGCGACCGGTCTCCTTCGGGACCCCGCTGTCCGCGGTCTGCGCGTGCCCCACCGATCCCAACCGTGGCTTCGCTCCTCCCCGTCCGCGTTTGTGGGTCCGACCGAAGGGAGGCCTCGCCCCGCTCGCGTCCGTCCCTACTCTATCCCGGCGTCACTCAGCGCCGAGTGGGGCATCGACTCCCCTCGCAACCCGGCGAGGATGTTCTCCGCGGTCATGACCGCCATCTCGGTCCGGGTCTCGACGGAGGCGCTCCCGATGTGCGGTGCGACGGTGAGCTTCTCGGGAGCGTGTCTCAGCAGCGGGTGGTCGGACGGAAGCGGCTCCGGGTCCGTGACGTCGAGCGCGGCGTGTCGGATCCAGCCCTCCGAGAGCGCCCGGTCGAGCGCGTCGGTGTCGACGACTTCGCCGCGGGCGGTATTGACGAGGACGCCGTTCTCGCCGAGCAGTCGGAGTTCGCGCTCGCCGATCATCCCCGCCGTCTCGTCGTCGAGGGGGACGTGCAGCGAGACGTAGTCCGACCGCTCGAGCAGGTCGTCGAGGTCGCAGAACTCCGCGTCGATGCCGTACTCGGCGAGCTCGGCCTCGCGTTCCTCCTTCCGGCCCGTGTTCGAGTAGCAGACGTCCATGTCGAACCCGGCGGCGCGGCGGGCCAGCGCCGTGCCGATGCCCCCGAGGCCGACGACGCCGAGGGTGGCGTCGTGGACGTCGCGCCCGAGCAGGATCTTCGGACCCCAGGTCTCCCACTCCCCGTCGTGGACGTACCGGTCGGCCTCGACGACCCGCCGGGCGCCGGCCATCAGCAGCGCCCACGCGAGGTCGGCGGTCGTCTCCGAGAGAACGCCCGGGGTGTGCCCGACGGGAATGTCGTGCTCGGCGGCGGCCGCGAGGTCGACGTGGTCGTAGCCGACCGACATCGTGCCGATCGCCCGGAGGGCCGGTGAGGCCTCGATCACCGTCCGGTCGACGACGTCCGAGACGTTGCAGAACAGCCCCACGGCCTCCAGTTCGGCGAGTCGCTCGACGAGGTCGTCGCGCGGCGGCGGGGTCGCCTCCGGCCAGACGACGACCTCGTACTCCTCCTCGAGTCGGTCGATGCCCTCCTGCGGGACGTCGCGGGTCAGGTAGACGGTCTGCCGGCCTGTCATCCGTGGGCGGGTCGACGCTCGCGGGCAATACTCTTGTGGTCGCGCTGTGGTGTCTCTGTCCCTCGTTAGGTCGATGTAGTGTTCAGATACGTTACGGGCGTCGAAGATACCACCTCGAAAGCCCCCGCGCTCTCGACTCGGGGG
>JBEPXB010000345.1:3846-4224 GCA_041642135.1 Halobacteriales archaeon
TCTCGAGACACCGATCGTCCTGAAGATCGCTGAAAACGGTTACGCACGACCGTATCAGTCCCGCCCGACGGTGGCAATCCGGTCAGCCAACGCGGGTGGGGCTGAAAGGGGCGACCGTAGCCGGCCGGGGCTTTCGAGGTGGTACTGTCGGTGGTCTCTCCCGGGAACGTCCGAACGCGGTCGGCGCGGAGACGTCCGCAGGTCGACGGGGCAAACTATTAGCCGTCGGGTGAGCCCTCTCCGGGGAGAGTGTATGACCTACCAGCCCGAATCCGTCTGGGAGTTCAGCATCGCCGACAACGTCACGTTCGGGGTCGGTGCGGTCGAGGAGGTCTCGGACGTCGTCGCGGAGTGGGACGCGTCGTCCGTCCTCGTGGT
>JBEPXB010000346.1:0-4222 GCA_041642135.1 Halobacteriales archaeon
CAGGCCCTGCGGCTTGAACAGCAACACGAGTATCATCGCGACGAACGGGAACAGCTGCCCGGCGCCGGCGATGACGATGCTGCCGAGGGCGATCATCAGGCCGATGAGGTAGGCTCCGACGAACGCGCCGGTGAACGAGCCGAGCCCGCCGATGACGACGACGACGAACGCGTTGATGATGACCTGGTTGCCCAGCCCCGGCGTGACCGCCTGCTGCGGTGCGGCGAGCGCCCCGCCGATACCGGCCAGCGCGGCCCCGACGAGGAAGACGCCCGTGTAGAGCCGCGGGACGTCGATGCCGAGCAGCCGGGCCATGTCCCGGTCGCTGGCCGTGGCACGGACGACCCGACCGATGTTGGTGGTCCGGAGCACTGCGAACAGCCCCCCCATCACGACGAGGGACATGAGGATGACGAACGCCCTGTAGCTGGGGATGCTGAACCCCGAGGTGAGCGCGATGTCGAACCGGAGCAGTTCCGGCGGCTGGATGACACGGGTGCCCGACCCGAAGACGAACCGGATGGCGTCCTCGATGATGAGGACGAACGCGAACGTCAGCAGTAACTGATCCAGATGCCCCCGGTCGTAGATCCGCCTGATGAACCCCGCCTCGATGAACACGCCGACCAGCGCGACGACGACCGCCGCCAGGACGACACCCACCCAGAAGTTCCCGACGGCACTGTTCACCGCCACGATGCCAACGTACGCCCCGATGGCGTACAGCACCCCGTGTGCGAAGTTCAGCACGTCCAGCACGCCGAAGATGAGGCTGAGCCCAATAGCGACGAGGAACAGCCGGGACCCGATGCTGAGCCCGGTGATTATCTGATCGATGATGAGCCCGGTCGATACCATAGCAGGCCAGTTACATAGGAATCGATTAAACCTTTCGTCCTCCGTGAGCGACCGTCGGAGCGATTCGCCGGGCGACGGACGCCTCACGGCCGCTCCGGCGGCCGGACGCGTCGGGTAACCACAGAGTATATGTATGGCATGAACTAACGGGACAAAGACGCATGCCAGACAAGAGTGGCCGAACGGCGGGAGTGGAACGAACGCGGTCGGTGGGGATCAATCGTCGGCAGTTCCTCGCGGGAGCCGGCGCCGGTGCGGCGACGGCGCTCGCCGGCTGTTCGGGTATCGGCGGCGGCGGCGGCGAAGGACCCATCACGATCGGCGGTGTCTACCTGCTCTCCGGGCTGGCCGAGGCGCTGGGGGCGGCCTCGGAGGCCGCGGCGCAGGTCGCCGTCGACCAGATCAACGAGGAGGAGGACGGCATCAACGGCCGCGAGGTCGAGCTCATCGTCCGCGACCACGGCAACGACCCGCAGGGACAGGTCCGGAGCCTCGTCCAGGAAGAGGGCGCGGAACTGCTGCTCGGCATGACCTCCTCGGGCGTGACGCTGAACACCATCCCGACGTGGGAGTCGCTCGGGGTGCCCATCACCCTGACCGACATCGGGACGCCGTTCGCGACCGAGCACGACACGGAGCGGTACCCCGACCGCGCCAGGGGCATCGACAACCTGTTCCGGACGAACGCCAACCTCTCGATCAACACGTACTCGATCGCGAAGTGGGCCTCCGAGAACTACGACGAGGGGATGCGGGTCGCCAACATCGGCCCGGACTACGCCTACGGCCAGCAGTGCTGGGAGTACTTCAAGGCGTACGCGGAGGGGCTCGACGCGGGGTTCGAGTGGGGCGCCTCCGTCTTCCCGTCGCTGGGCGCCAGCGACATGACCCCCCAGATAAACCAGGTCATCAACGACGAGCCGGACCTCGTGTTCTCCTCGATGTGGGCGGCCGACGTCGTCACGTTCGTCCAGCAGGCGGTCGAGGCGGGCCTGTACGACGTGGTCGAGGACCAGTTCGCCACCATCTCCGCCGCGCCGGACGTGTTCGACGCGCTCGGGGATACCATGCCCGAGGGGCTCCACTGGAACGCGTGGTACCACCACCGTGCGTACGACAACGACGTCAACGACACGTTCCTCGAGCGCTACCGCGAGACCTACGAGGGGACCGACACCCTCCCGCTCCCGTCGTTCACCGGCGGGAGTTCCTACGCGGCGCCGTTCGCGTACAAGCAGGCGATCGAGGCGGCCGGCAGCACGGACCCCGACGACATCGTCGCCGAGATGGAGGGGATGACCATCGAGTCCCCGTTCGGCGACCTGACGTTCGACCCGGACAGCCACCAGGCCCGGGTGCCGACGGCGTACGGCACGACCACCCAGGACACCGACGGGATGGACCTCCCCTACGACGGAGCCACGCTGACCGACACCGGAACCGACACGCTGGACCGGGAGACGGCGCTGGACCTGCTCGAGGGAACCGACTGGCCACCGGGAGTCTAAAGACCCCCGGAGCCACATCGATTCACACATGAGTTACGGAGTCCGCGAGCGGTTCCTCGGCGGGGAGAACAACGGCGTCCTGGTAGCCGGTGGCGTCGCCGTCCTGCTGTTGCTCCCGCTCGTCCTGCCCCCGTTCCAGACGACGCTCCTGGCAGAGACGCTCATCTTCGCGATCTTCGCGACGGCGTTCAACCTGCTGTACGGCTACACCGGGCTGCTGTCGTTCGGCCACGCCATGTTCGTCGCCGTCTCCGGATACACCGTCGCGAAGGTCGTCACGGTGATCGCCCCCGCGCTCGGGTTCGCCGAACTGTTCGGGGGCACGTCCGTGCTCGCGACGTGGATACTGGCCGTGGTACTGGGCGTCGTGATGGCCACCCTGCTGGCGGTGTTCATCGGCTACCTGTCGGTCCAGCTGACGGAGATCTACTTCGCGATGATCACGCTCTCGTTCAGCATGGCCATCTACGTCGTCTTCTTCCAGGACACCATCGGCAAGGTCCTCGCGGAGTTCGGCATCGGCGACGGCGTGTGGTCGAACGGCTCGGACGGGATCACCTTCATCATGGGCGAGGTGAACCTGTTCGGGCTCGAGTTCACGATGATCAACATCCGGAACCCGATGTTCTACTACGTCATCACGGTGTTCGTCTTCGTGGTGGCGATGTACGCGCTGTGGCGCATCGTCAACTCGCCGTTCGGGATGATCTGCCAGGCCATCCGGGAGAACCCCGGTCGGGCGCGGGCGCTCGGCATCGACGTCACCCACCACAGCTGGATGACGTTCATCGTCTCCGGGGCCTTCTCCGGGCTCGCCGGGGCGCTGCTCATCCCGCTGGCGACGAACGTGAACCCGCAGAACGCCCACTGGTCGTTCTCGGCCGAGCCGGTCATCATGACCGTCATCGGCGGGCCGTACTCCTTCCTCGGCCCGCTCGTCGGCGCGTTCGCCTACGAGTACCTCCGGTGGTTCATCAGCCAGTTCCCGCTGCTCGAGACGTACTGGCAGTTCTCGTTCGGGGTGCTGCTGCTGATCGTCGTCCTTTTCTTCGACAACGGCGTCTACGGCGGCGTCAAGCACCTCCGCGAGTGGTTCGAGACGCGCGGCGACGAGCCCGACGAACCCGAGGAACCGACCGCGGACTGACGCTCCTCGCACCCCGTCCACCCTCCCTCCGACCGGCGACCGAACGCGACACGACCGGCAGTCATTCCTCCCCGTGACCCGAACGGCCCGTATGTCCAGGGTGCCGGTCGCGACGGTGGTCGTCGCACTCGTGCTCCTCGCCGGATGCGGTAGCGCGGTCGCGCCAGCCCCGGACGGGACACCCACGGGGACGGTCACCCCGGCACCGGTCCCGACCTCACAGGAGCCCGGGACGCCACAGCGCCCGTCGGAGCTCGCCCCGGGCCTCTCCGAGGAGGGCGTGTTCGATGCCGTCCGACTCGCCGACGCACACGCGGCGACCCTCTCGAACACCTCGTTCACCGCGGTTCGCGAGGAGCGCCGGCGCTACGAGAACGGTTCGTTCCGGTCGGCCTACCGGAGCGTCGTCCGGGTGGCGGCCGACGGCGAGCGGTTCCGCTACGAACTGAACCAGACCGACGTCCGCGAGGGCACGCGCCACGAACAGCGCCTCGCCAGGTACTCCGACGGGTCGGTCGTCTACGTCGCGACCACCCGTAGCGGACGGACGACCTACTCGGTCGTCGGCGGGCCGGACGCGCCAGCGGACCCCTCGACGGTCCTCCCGGGCAACGCGACCGCCCGGTTCGGCGTCCTGCGCCTGTTCGGCTCGCTCCGGTTCGACCTGCTCGACCGCCGGACAGTCGACGGCCGGACGGTCTACCGCCTG
>JBEPXB010000347.1:0-4218 GCA_041642135.1 Halobacteriales archaeon
CGCCCACGCCGCGAGCGCGGGCCTCGACTGTGTGGTGCTCGTCCCGGCGGACATCCCGCCGTCCCGGCTCGGGCTCATCGCCCGGCACGACCCGACGATCCTGCGGGTGGACGGGGATTACGGCCGGCTCTACGAGGAAGCGATCCGGCTGGGTACCGAGCGCGACGTCGCGTTCGTCAACTCCGATACCCCGTTGCGCGTGGCGGGACAGAAGACCACCGCCCTCGAGCTCGCGGAGTCGTTCGCGCCGGACGTCCCCGACGCCGTCGTGATGCCGGTCTCGAGCGGCGGACACGCCAGCGGCGTCTGGAAGGCGTTCCGGGAGCTCGAGGTGGCCGGCCTCGTCGAGACGCCTCCGCGACTCTACTTCGTCCAGGCGTCGGCCTGCGCACCCATCGCCGAAGCGTGGGACCGCGGCGACGAGACCGTGACGCCGGTCGAGGGTGGCGAGACGGTAGCCTACTCGATATCGAACGCCGACCCGCCGAGCGGGAACCGCGTGCTCGCCGCGGCCCGGGAGACCGGCGGCGGCGTCCTCGCGGTCGAGGACGGAGCGATCCTCGACGCGCGGCGGGCGCTGTCCGAACGGGCCGGCCTCTTCGTCGAGTCGGCCTGCGCCACCTCGCTCGCGGGGGCGAGGGACCTCGCCGAGCGCGGCGACCTCTCGCCCGACGAGGACGTCGTGCTCGTGGCGACGGGGACCGGGTTCACCGAACGCGACGTCGACGAGGTCGACGTCTCTGCACCGACTGCGTCGCTGGCCGACCTCGACGCGGCGGTCGACGACCTGCTCGGCTGATACGGTCGTGCGTCGTCTATTACCGGCGGTAACCGACCCCGTCCGGGTGATCGCCGGTACATCGGTACGCACGACCGTATGAGACGTTCGACGGGCACGACTCCGTTACCTGTTCCCCGACCAGCCCGTCGGTCGACACCGACCCATGCCGGCCAACACCGGCCGACCTGCGCCGACCGTTTCGACGGCGGAACCGTTATTCCGCCCGGTGGGCTACCCGGTCGGCATGGAGTCGAGGGGGGCCGTGGATGCCGGTCGTCGTCGCCGTCTCGAGCTCGCCGTGCGCGGCGCGCGCGAGGGGCGGCCCGCCGTCGGCCACGGCACCGAGGGCGCTTCGGAGGTGCTCGAACTGGTCGAGGAGCCGTTCGAGACCGTCGAGGGGACCGAGCGACGGCTCGCCGACCTGCTCGAGACGTTCGACGCCCGTGACGACCCGCGGGGGCCGTTCCTCACCGTCTACTCGGCGGTGACCGGGGCGGTCGGCGAGCGGATCGACCGCGGGGAGTTCGAGGATCCGGACTGGGTCGCCGACTACCTCGTGACGTTCGCGGACCTCTACCGCGAGGCGGTCCGGGACTTCGAGGCCGGTGAACTCGAGTCGCTCGCCGACCCGTGGCAGGTCGCGTTCGAGGCGGCCGAGCGGGACGACTGTCACGTCCTCCAGCACGTCGCCCTCGGGATCAACGCACACATCAACTACGACCTGGCCCTGGCGCTCGACCGGGTCGGGATCGACCCGGACCGGGCGGCAAAGCGCGCGGACCACGTGGCGGTGACCGAGGTGCTCCGGCAGCTCGTCGATCCGAATCAGGAGGCACTGTCGGAGAAGTACGACCCCGGTATCGCGGACCTCGACGAGTCGCTCGGTCGCCTCGACGAACTGTTCTCGATACTCACCATCGACGAGTGCCGGGACAGCGCCTGGCGGACCGCCGTCGCGCTGGAGTCCTCGCTCCCCGTCCGGCGCCGGTTCGCCATGTGGGTCACGCGCGCCACCTCGACCGGGGCCGCGTACCTCATCCTGAACGCACCGACCGGCGACTGAGGCGGCTCCCGGGACCCGACCGGAACCAGATCCCGATGGGCTCGACCGGTTGGGCGGGTCCGTCCCCGGTCCCGCCCGTGCTACTCGTCGGGGAACGTACAGTCGTCACACCGCGGCGCCGGGTCCGCCTCGAGCGCCTCCGCGAGTTCCTCCCACGGACCCTCGCGGTTGAGGTAGCTGTCCACCTCGTCGGACGCGACCGACCCGCAGCCACCGTCCCCGACTACGTGCCAGTACCGGTTGTTCCGGGCGATCCGATACGCATCGCTCATACCCGGGGCACAGCCCCGGGGATCATAAAACCGTCGTCGGGGCTGACAGGCGGTTCCGAACGGGGAGCGGACGGGCGGCGATGTCCGGTATTCAAGACCCCGGGTCCTGATGGTTCCACCGCACGCCGATGGTGGCCTACGAACGGAGGCGCGGGAGATGGTAGCCGAGTGGTTCGTCCAGTGGTTCGGGTCCGATCCGGTCGTCCACGGCCTCGTCGGCGGGATCGTCATCGCGTCGCTCAACCTCCTCGGGGCCTCGCTGGTGTTCGTCTGGCGGGACCCCTCCGAACGGGCGATGGACGGTGCGCTCGGGTTCGCCGCCGGGGTGATGCTCGCCGCGGCGTTCACGAGCCTCATCATCCCCGGGATCGAGGTGTACTCGGACGGCAACCCGATCCCGACGCTCCTCGGGGTGGCGGTCGGCGCGCTGTTCCTCGACCGCTCCGATATCCTGGTCCCCCACGCGCACTACCTGCTCTCCGGGCGGCGACGGGCGGACGCGGCGAACCCCGGCGAGAACCTCCCCGTGAACGACGAGCGGATCGCCGGCGTCGTGATGTTCATACTCGCCATCACCCTCCACAACGTGCCCGAGGGCCTCGCGGTCGGCGTCGGGTTCGGCAGCGGCGACCTCGGAACCGCCATCCCCCTGATGCTCGCCATCGGCATCCAGAACATCCCGGAGGGGCTGGCCGTGTCGGTGGCCGCCATCAACGCCGGCCTCGACCGGCGGTTCTACGCGGTCTTCGCGGGCGTCCGCTCCGGCATCGTCGAGATCCCGCTGGCCGTCCTCGGCGCGTACGCCGTCCAGACGGTGACGGTCCTGCTCCCCTACGCGATGGGCTTTGCCGCCGGCGCCATGCTGTTCGTCATCAGCGACGAGATCGTCCCCGAGACCCACACCCACGGCCACGAGCGGATCGCCACCCTCGGGACCGTCCTCGGTGCCATCGTGATGCTCTACCTCGACATCTCGCTGGGGTGAGTGCCCGACGGGTCGGTCCCTCGCGGCGGGGACGCCGGGTCGACGAGGACCGTCGTCCGTGCTCCCGGTGGCCGCCGTCTACGACCGCCCCGTGCGCCGGCCCCGACGAACGCCGAACGCGACCGGGGGCGACCGGCGGACGAGGACCGGAATCGGGCGGTGAGTACGTCGTTCGAGGGGATCGCGGGCAGTAGGCACCGAGGACGGACCCCCCCGTCGTCGGGGAACGGGAGACCGAGGATGACCGTGCGTGACGCCTCACACTGTCGGAAGCGTCGACCGTCGTGGTCGATGCCGGCCGACCGTCCGGTGTGTCGACACGATTTTATATATTTTATTCCAATTTAGATTAGATTTAACACGGAGATTCTACGTATGATTTCTCGAGCTACGATGCAATCGAACTGAACTCGTCCTGGCGGGTGCATCGACGCGGGACCGAACCGAACACCTCCGACACAGACATGACATCAGCGAGATCACGTCCAGCGAGCGAGTCACACACGCCGGGTCGCGACGCTGCCGCGTGGGACAGCGAACGACCGTCCGGAAGACCGGGGGGACGGTGATCCGATGCCCGAGACGCTCGAGGAGCTCGAGGGGATCGGCGAACGGCGGACCGAACTGCTCCGGGAGAGCGGCTTCGAAACCATCGAGGACCTGCGGGCGGCGAGTCCCCGGGAACTGGCGGTGGTCGAGGGGATCGGGGAATCGCTCGCCAGGCGAATCAAGGAACAGGTCGGTACGCGAAGCCCGGGGCAGGCAGCGGCCGCCTCCGGCGAACCGATGCTCGCGCCCGAGGACTGGCGCATCACCAGACGGGCGGCGGTACACCTGGAGGAACGAACCGGCGTCGACGCAGAGAGTCTCGTCGACGAAACCGCGGCCGAGGTCAGGGAGCGGCTCGAACTCCGCCTCGACGCGGAGTCCCTGTTCTTCCGTCGCGTCTGCGGGCGGGTCGTCAAACCCGACCCGCAGACGGGCGATCCCATGCCCGTCCCGAACGCGACGGTCCACGTCGAGGACACGGACTGCTCGTTCCTGGGGTACTTCCCCCGGCCGTGGCCCTGGGGCTGGTTCTTCCCGCTGCGGTGCCGGCGCGAGGAGATCGCCACGG
>JBEPXB010000348.1:0-4210 GCA_041642135.1 Halobacteriales archaeon
GCCGGTCGGCGGCGTGGTCGCCCCCTCGACGCCGGCCCCGACCGCCGACGCGACGGACGGCCCGGCCCCGAACGCGTCGGTCGTCCCCGGGCTGACCGACGACGGTGTCGCCGACCTCTCGGCGCTGGCGGCCGCCCACGCCCGGTCGCTCCTCGGCCGGTCGTACACCCTCTGGATGGACACCTACCGGCCGCCGCCGGACGACCGGGACGGAGAACCGAGACAGTTCGACACGGACGTCGCCGTGTCGGGCGACCGGTTCCTCGTCGAGGAGAACGTCGGGGACGACGAGACCCGACGACACCTCCGGACGGTCTACCACGACGACGGGGACTGGTACATCGCCAACGAGACGGCAACGGGCACCGTCTACACCCGGGTGACGCCGCGCGGAGGGATGGCGCCGCTGCCGGCGCTGAACCCGGACAACGTCGCGCTGGGACTCGTCGCGACGTACCTCTCGACGCCCGAAACGGCCGTCGAAGGTCGAACCGGGGGCAGCGTCAGGGCCGGAACCGGGGGCCCGACGCTCTACCGCGTCGTCGGGCGCGGGACCCCGCCGACGATGGCGGGCGAGGGCGTGCGGAACTACACGGCCGTCGCGCTCGTCGACCGGGACGGACTGGTCCGCGACCTCACGGTGCGCTACACGGTGATCGACGGCGAGGAGACCTACCGGGTGCGCGAGGAGTGGACCTACGGCTACCTCGGGGAGACGACCGTCGACCCGCCCGGGTGGTACGTCGAGCGGTTCGCGGGCGACGACGGCTCCGGCACGACGTAGGCGACCGCCACCGGGCACGACCGGCTCGCGCGACCCCGTGCGGGGCGGCCGGTCACTCGACGTGGACGGCCGGCCGGAGCGGCTGGGCGTTGCCTGCCTTGTCGCCGGGGTCGACGACATCGGGGTCGTCCTCGGCGTAGACCTCGACGTCGGCGTCGAACTCGCGGGAGAGGAACCGGCCCGCGGCCTCGTACGCCTCGCGCTCGTCCAGGTCGACCATCACGGAGAGCAGGGACTCCTCGCGCTCGCGGACCACCTCGACCAGGTCCTGGACGAGGTCGTTCACCTCGTCGCCCCGTTCGCGCAGCCCCTCGTACTGCATCACCCGTCCCATCACCGCGCCGATGTCGGGGCCGGTCTCGACTACTTCCTCGAACACGCGCTGTTTCCAGTCGGCGGCGACGTACACCCGGATCGTCTCCGGGTCGGTCCCCGTCACGTCCACGATGTCGTTGACGTCCTCGCTCAGATCGCGCACCAGCTGCTCGCGGGCCTCGAGGGGCGCCGACTCCAGGTCGGAGTCGGCCTCCGGCCAGGCCCCGACCTCCTCGCCGGTCAGCCGCTCGTGGAGCTCGTTCGCCATGAACGGGACGAACGGGGCCAGCAGCCCCAGCCGTGCCTCCAGGACCTCGCGCAGGGTGGCCCGTGCGCCCGGCCGGTCGAGGTCGGCCCGCCGGCGGTACCAGCGCAGGTTCTCCTCGAAGCCGTAGAAGGCGGCCTGACTCGCCGTCCGCGTCTCGAAGTTCTCCAGCGCCTCGGTCGCCTCCCGGATCGTCGCCTGGAGCTTCGAGAGCAGCCACCGGTCGATGGGCCGCCGGTCGGCGACCGTCGGGGCCTCCTCGGGGGTGGGCGCCTCCTCGACGACCCGCTCGGCCCGGTCGAAAAACCGCCGGAGCTGGTCGTGGGTCGACTCGACGAGGTCGGCCCGCCAGTCGAAGTCCTGCCAGGGCTCGGCACTATTGAGGAGGAAGAACCGGACGGTGTCGGCGCCGTACCGGTCGACGGCCTCCCCGGGGAGGACGACGTGGCCCTTCGAGGAGGACATCTTCCGGCCCTCGAGCAGGCCCATCCCCATGATGGTGATCCCGCCCGGCCAGTTCGCCTCGTCGAACAGTTCCGCGTGGTGGTAGAGGAAGAACGTCAGGTGGTTCGAGATGAGGTCGTTCGCCGACACCCGGTAGTCGACGGGGTACCAGTGGTCCCACTCCTCGCGCAGGGAGAGCGCCCGCTCGTCCGGGTCGTCCACGGCCCCCTCGCCGTAAAAGAGCGTGTCGAAGAACGCCCGATCCATCTCCTCCGGCGGGATATCGTCCAGCCGGTGGGCGATGGTGTAGTAGGCCATGTAGATGGTCGAATCGGAGAGGGGCTCGATGACGAAGTCCTCGTCCCACGGCAGCCGCGTGCCGAGCCCGTAGTTGCGGATACAGGGCCACTCGTTCAGCCAGTCCACGGTGTGGGTGTACTGCTCGCGGGTGTTCTCCGGGATGGCGTCCATCCGCTCGATGGCCCGCTTGGTCTTTTCCTTCCACTCCTCGTCGTTGTACCGCAGGAACCAGGTCTCCTGCTTTGCCACCTCGACGTCGCCGCCACACCGGCAGACCACCTCCTCGGTGAACTCGTTCATCGAGTCGAACGCCCCGCGCCGGCGGTAGTCCTCTCTAAATCGCTCGCGGACGTCCTCGACGACCTCGCCGGCGTACTCGCCGTAGGCGTCGATCAGCCGCCCCTGGTGGAACTCCCGGTTGTACAGCTCCTGGGTGGCCTCCTCCAGCGCCGGGTCGTCCTGGTCCGTGATCCCGTGGGCCTCGACGGCGTCCTTCGCGGGGATCTCGCCGTACCCCTCGATGGTGAGTATGGGAACGGGCTCGATGGCCCGCACCTCGTCGGGGTCGATGCCGTACTCGGCCAGGTCGTCGGCCCGTTCTTTGACCTCCCCGAGGGCGACGTAGTCGTCGGGCGAATGGGCCGGAACGGACATCACGACCCCGGTGGCGTTGTCGGGGTCGACGAACGTCGCGGGCAGGAGGAGGACCGCCTCGTCGGTGACGGGGTTCGTGACCCGCTTCCCGACGAGGGCCTCGCCATCGAACGTCTCCTCGATCGCCACCTCGCGCTCCTGGAGCCGGAGCTTCTCGGCGGCCTCCTCGCTGACGACCCAGGTCTCGCCGTCGACGCTCGCGCGGACGTACGTCGCCGAGGGCTTCACGAACGCGTTGGTGACCCCGCGGACCGTCTCGGGGCGGAGGGTGGCCATCGGCGCCACCGCGGTCGTGCCGTCGTCGAGTTCGACGGTGAACTTGATCAACGTGTACTCCTGGAACTCGGCCTCCTCGCCCTCGAGGATGTCGTGTGTCGTGACCGGCTGCTGCTCGTTCGTGCAGTACTTCACCGGGTGGAGGCCCTTCTCCAGCAGCCCCCGCTCGTGGAGCGTCTCGTACTGCCAGGTGATGAACTTCGAGTAGCGCTCGTCGTTGGTAGTGAACTCCCGGCGCCAGTCCACGGAGAGCCCCAGCTGACGGAACCCCTTCTTGTAGTGCTCCTCGATGAAGTAGCGGGCGAACCCCATCGGCGTCTCAAGGTCCTTCAGCGTCTCCTCGGGGACGTTGTAGGTGTCCCGCAGGACCGAGAGCTGCTCCTCCTCGCCCTTCTTCAGCCGCTCGACGGCACCGATGATCGGCGTACCGGTGACGTGCCACGCGATGGGGAAGAGGACGTTGTCCCCCTGCAGCCGTCGGTAGCGGGCGTAGACGTCCGGAACGGTGTAGGTCCGGGCGTGTCCGATGTGCATCCCGCCGGAGGGGTAGGGGTACGGGACGGTGATGAACGTCGGGTCGCCCGGCTCGTTCGGATCGGCCTCGTAGGTCCCCGCCTCCCGCCACCGGTCGCGCCACGCCGACTCGATGGCGGCGGGGTCGTACTCGCTCATACACCCACGTCAGGGGACCCACCCATAAGAAGGCGCATACTCGACTGCCGGCCTGTCACCCCGTCGACCGCCGGCGGGCAGGCGTTCCCCCCGGTCGGACGCTCGGGCGCGTCGGTACGGCGACCCGTTCGCGACCGTCACCGGCCCCCACCATCGTCATCGGCTCCCGCTACGGCTCGCCCCGGGCCACGCCGCGTCGTCGTTCGTCCCCTGTCGCTCCACGAACCACTCGAGGACCGGCGTGTGTGCCACGAGGGCGTTCCGGACGACTCCCAGGAGCCGCGACTCGGCGAACGTCGCCCGCTCCTCGAAGCGGGCGGCCCGCTGTAACTCCTCGACCCGCCCGCGCCGCCGGTCGACGAACGGCTCGCCGGCCCGGGCGGCGACCAGCCGCGGGACCTCCCAGCCGAGCTTCCGGGCGACCCGCTCGAGTTCCCCGATGGCGGGCCTCGACGGTGCCTCCTCGGGGGCCATTGCCGCGCCGACGTTGACCAGGCCAC
>JBEPXB010000349.1:0-4190 GCA_041642135.1 Halobacteriales archaeon
TCGAGGCGGAGCTCGGACCCGAAGGTCCGCTTGCAAGTCCGACACGTGTGCGTCATGATACGGGATTCTTGGGCATCCCTTATACAGCTACTGCTTTCCATGCGTGGGCCCTAAATACCGACCCGCTCGCCCGCGTGACAAACGTTAGCCAGTGGACAGCCGCGCGTCCGACGTCGGGTGTCCTCGAGGGTTCTACCGCCCGTTCTTCGAACCTTCGTCGGTCGATCGACCGGCGGTCCGATCACGCAGTCGAGCGTGGCGAGGAGAGCCGGGGTTGCCGGGGTATCGTCGTGCCCGCGTCCTCAGAACAGGCCGGCACCGACGGCGTAGGGCCAGGGGATCCCGCCGAGCGCCAGGAGGCCGACGGCGGCCCCCGCCAGCGTGACGTTCTTCAGGAACTGGGTCATCTCGGTCTGCTGCTGTTGGGGGTCCTCGACGGTCCAGAAGTCGTGGATCCCGACGGCGCTGGCGAGGAGGAACAGCGCGAGCGCGCCGGCGCCGACGACGACGTACGCGCCGACGACGACCGAGAGCCCGCCGAGGACGAGCAGTCCGCCGGTGAACGCCACAGCGAGTTGCGGTGCGGGGACGCCCTTCGTCCCGGCGTAGCCGGCCATGTCCTCCAGGTTCATGAAGTGGTTGAGCCCCATGAACGCCAGCACGCCGCCGAACAGCACGCGGGCGAGGAGGAACAGTTCGGCGGCCCCGGGCGAGGCGAAGACGCCGGACTGCAGGGCGAGGTAGCTCACGCGGGCACCCCCGCATCCGCGGTCGGTGAGGGATCGTCACGTACTTCCACGGCGGATTGTGGTTGCATTACGTTACCTGGTACGGATCCGAACCTATATATCGCTTCCCGGACATAGGTGGTACCAGGTAACGACGATGTCATCGGGATCAACCACCGGCGTCGAGAGTCATCCGGTCGAGAGCGCGTGTCCGGTCGTCGAGTCGATGGAGCAGATCGGCTCGAAGTGGCGGCTGGTCGTCCTCCACGACCTCCAGGACGGCGAGAAGCGGTTCAACGAACTCAAGCGCTCGACCGAGGCCAGTTCGCGCACCCTCTCGCGGGTGCTCGACGACCTCCAGGAGAGCGGGCTCGTCCACCGCCGGCTCGAGGAGGACGCACCCGTCGCCACCTACTACCGGCTGACGGAGAAGGGGGAGTCGCTCTGTCCGGTGTTCGACCAGATCGAGCGCTGGGCGGAGGACTGGCTCTAGCTCCCGAACCGCGCTCGAGGGCGGCCACACTGGTCCTCGTGATCCGAGAACCGCCGGAGACGACGCACCTCACCTCGTGAGACCCCGTTGGGCTCTTGCGGTGACGGCGACCGCCGTCGTGAGAAACACGATGCGCATCTCGTAGGCGGTACGAGAGCGAAGCTCCCGTGAACGTCGCCGACCGTGCGGCCCCTTCCAGTCCCACCCGCGATCCAGTCTCACCAGGGTCGACCGCCCGATCAGGTCCACCGTCGTGGAGCATTCGGGGCGTGGACAGCTGGGGTATCAGTCGGGGACGTATCCGAAAACCGCTGCGGAGAGCGGAAGAGGTCGTTGCCGGGTCCCCCCGAGACCGGGCAGCCCTCGCCGGGACGCCAACCGACTTGTGTCCGCGCGCCTTCCCTCGGATCGAGATGGGACACGCCGAACGGCGCGCGGCGAAGGAGGCATCGAAGGGCGCGACCGTCGGGGCACTGCTGGGGAGCCCGCTCGGTCCGGCCGGCGCCGGCGTCGGAGCCGGCTTCGGCGGGGCGTCGGGCTACCTCGCCGGCTACGCGCGTGGCAAGGTCGAGGAGAAGGCGAAGAGACGAGTGAAGCGGGCCTGCTGTCCGCTTTCGCCCTGAGCGGAGTCAGGCGTACTTTTCCGGGTAGGCCTCGGCCAGCAGTCCGGGTTCGGCCAGCAGGCGCTCGCGGACCGGGTCGATGACCGCCGAGACGGCCTCGGCCGCCGCGGGCTTCAGGTCCGCGGGGTGGAGTTCGCCGGAGACGAAGTCCGCCTCGAGGTCGTCGTAGCTCTCGTAGACCAGATCGCCGCCGTACTCCTCCGGGCGCTCGACGACCAGCGACTCGTCGCGCTCCGCGAGCACGGGAAACACGAGGTAGCGGATGTACTCGAGGACGCCGTTGTCCTCGACCTCGCCCGCCGGGCAGTACGCCCCCTGTATCTTCTCTTCGACGGCGTCGTCGTCGTCGGTGAGCGCGATCTTCGAGCCCTCGTCCGAAGCGGACATCTTCCCGCCGGTGAGCCCCGAGAGGAGCGGTGCGAACACGCAGACGGGCTTGTCGTGGCCGTGCTCGGGGAGGATCTCCCGGGAGAGCATGTAGATGCCGCGCTGGTCGATGCCGCCGTAGGCGATGTCGGCGTCGAGCGCCTTCACGTCGAGGCTCTGCATCAGGGGGTAGATCAGCCCGCCCACCTTCGGGTCCTCGGACTGGCGGACGACCTCGCTGCCGGCCCGCTGGACGCGATTCAGCGTGGTCTCGGCGGCCATCCGCAGGAGTTCGAGCGTGTACTCGGGGGTGAGTTCGATGTCCTGCCCGCGGACGAAGGTGACGCCCTCGGGGTCGGCGCCGGCGGCCTCGATCATCGCCTCGATGGCGGTCGTGTAGTACTCGGTCCGGGCGTCCAGCAGGTCGAACGGGGACTTCTCGTCGTCGAGGTGGGCGTGCAGGTCCGCCACCAGCACCGTGACGTCGAGGCCGGCCTCGATGAAGTCCGCGAGCTTGCGCATCGTGGTGAAGTGGCCGATGTGCATCTCGCCGGTGGGGGCGTACCCGATGTAGGCGGACGGCGACTCGCGCTCACTGATTAGCGCCGACAGCTCCTCCTCGGTCACCACCTCCTCCGTGAACCGCGAGACGAGACGCGTCCGCTCGGCGACGTCCATACCCCACGTTCCCCGCAGCCGGGGATAAACGGTTCGGGACACCGTCGAGGGATCACACGCCACCGGCAGCGTCGCCCGGACGGGCCAACGTCGGCCACACCCCGTGGACGGACTGCCGGGGACGCAGGAGCCATACCTCTCGCGGTCCTCACCTCTACTGATGTACACCGGGCAGACCGAGCAGCCGTGCTGTCTCTGTGGCGACCCCGACACGGCTGCCCGCGTCGACCTCCCACCCCGAGCGGTCCAGCTGATGAAACACTCCGGGCCCATCGCCTGGCGCGACATCGAGGGGGAGGTGTCGATCCACTTCTGTGCCTCCGACTGGGAGCTGGTCGAGGACATCGTCCTCGAGAAGGGGATGAGCGTCCTCGGGCGGTGTAACGTCGCCCGCGCGTCGTTCGTCCTCCGCGAGGACTTCGAGGCGCTGCTCAACGACACCCGCGAGGAGCCCGACCAGCGACCCCTCGAACGCGAGATGTACGAGGCCGCCTCGACGGTTATCGAGGAGTACGGCGACGCCGACTCGCTGCACTCCCGGCGCGACCTGGTCGAGGCCCGCCTCGTCCGGTGGGCGCTCGCGGAGCTCGGCGACCCGCCGGCCGCCGGGGTCGGGGCCGAGCCCTGATACGGTCGTGCGTCGTCTTTTACCGGCGCTAACCGACCCCATCCGGGTGATCGCCGGTACATCGGTACGCACGACCGTATGAGACGGACGCCGCCGTCACACGCGACCCGTCAGCGCACGTAGCTTTATATCCGAGAAGGGGGACAGACGGACTCGAGTGGTCGGGTGGTGGGGAATTCGACGCGGACTGGAGCGGTGGGTGTAGCGGTCCTGCTCGGCACGGTCGTCCTGTCGGCGGTCGTCGCGGTCGGCCCGGTCGACGGGGCCGGCGGCGGGACGCCCCTGGCCGAGGCGGGCCTCGACCAGCAGGTACTCCGGGGGGAGACGGTCAGGCTCGACGCGACGGGGTCGTACGACCCCGACGGCCGCGTGGTCGGGTACGAGTGGGAGGTCCGGGCGCCGTCGGGGACGACCGTCCCGCCGTTCGGCCCGCACGCCGCGCGGACGGCGTTCCCGGCGACCGCGGTCGGCCGGTACGAGGTGACTCTGACGGTCACCGACGACGACGGGAGGACGGGAACGGACACGATGTACGTCGTCGTCGAGGCCGGTGCCGGCGACGGTGGGGCGGGCGGGGCGACCGCCTCGGGGTCGGGCGGACCGACTCCCGGAGGGACGGGTCCGGGCACGACCGTCCCGGGGGCAGGACGAACGGATCTCCCCGCGACGGTCAC
>JBEPXB010000350.1:0-4180 GCA_041642135.1 Halobacteriales archaeon
GAAGCGTCGCGCTCGGACTGGCCGCGGAGGGGATGCGCCTCGTCCTCGCCGCGCGGAGCGAGGCCGAAATCGAGGCGGCCGCCGAGGAGGTTCGCGACGGCGGGGGCGAGGCGCTGGCCGTCCCGACGGACGTGACCGACACCGACGACGTCACCGTCCTGTTCGAGCGGGCCCGCGAGCGGTTCGGGCAGGTCGACCTCCTGGTCAACAACGCGGGGACGAACGCGAGCGGGCGGCTCTGGGAGCTCTCGGACGAGGCGTGGGAGACGGTGATCGACGTGAACCTCAACGGGGCGTTCCGGTGTGCCCGCGAGGCGCTCGCCGGCGGGATGGTCGAACGGGGCGAGGGGACCATCGTGAACATGAGCTCGCTCACGGGGAAGGTCGGCTTCGCGGGGACGAGCGCCTACGGCGCCTCGAAACACGGCATCCAGGGGCTGACGAACACGCTCGCGAAGGAGCTGAAGGACACCGACATCCGGGTGAGCACGGTCTGTCCGGGCCAGGTGGCGACCGACCTCACCGACGACATCGCCGAGGTCGATCGCCTGGAGACGGAGGACGTCACCGACATCGTGGTGTTCCTCGCGACCCGGCCGCCGGGAGTCTACGTGCCCGAGATCGTGGCGGTACCGCCGGACTCGATCCCCGTGGTGTATCACTGAGTGGCTCTCGCTCGACAGCACGGCCTGCGACTCCCGACCTGGATCTACCCGGGCTCGTTCCACGTCCCGTCGGTTTTTGTGACGGGGAGTGGACATCGAAGCATGGTCCCCGCTCCGAACGACACGTCACCCGACCCCGAGAGACGAGCAGCTCTCGAGGCCGACGGTGGTGAACCGGTCGAGTTAGACGAGGTCACCCTCTATACGGTCGTCCGCGAGGCCGTCAAGGACGCGCTCCTCGACGTGATCGGAACGCTACTGCTGGTCGGCATCGCGTTCGTCCTCGTCGCGGCCGGCGGACAGGCGGTCGTTTCGTCCGGCTCCGTCGCCGAGACGGGGCTCGGCCTCCTCGTCGCCCTGTTCGGCCTCTACCTCGCCGCTACGAGCCTCGAAGTCGTCGCGCCGGTTCGCGAGTGGTTCTGAACGGGTGATCGGCCACCGGTCGGCGTCAACACTTAACCGGACGCCCGCCCTCCTTCCCGGGAATGACCGACGACGGGAGCTACCTCGACCGGCTCGTCGACGAGGCGGCGCTGCGGGCGTACCTCGAGACCGAACTCGGGCCGGCCGACGGGTTCGCCGTCGAACACCACGGCGAGGGCCACTCCAACGAGACGCTGTTCGTCACCTGGGGCGAGCGCGAACTGGTGCTCCGCCGGCCGCCGGCGGGCGAGACGGCCGAGAGCGCCCACGACGTCCTTCGGGAGTACCGCGTCATCTCCGCGCTCGCCGACACCGACGTCCCGGTCCCGACGGGGGTGCTCGCCTGCGAGGACACGGACGTGATCGGCGGGGAGTTCTACCTGATGGACCGCCTCGAGGGTGACGTCGTCCGCGACACGGAACCGGAGCGGTTCGCGACCCCCGAGCATCGACGGGAAATGGGCGAGCAGCTCGCGGACACCATGGCCGCCATCCACACGCTCGACTACGAGGCGGTCGGCCTCGGCGACCTCGGCCACCCGGAGGGGTTCACCGAGCGGCAGGTCGAGCGGTGGGGCAAGCAGTTCGACTGGGCCGCAGAGACCACCCTCGAGTCACGCGAGGTGCCCCACATCGAGGAGATCGGCGAGTGGCTCGAGGCGAACGTCCCGGGCGAGTACGAGCACACCCTCGTCCACGGGGACTTCAAGCTCGACAACGTGATGTTCGCGCCCGGAACCCCACCCCGGATCAACGCGGTCATGGACTGGGAGATGGGAACGCTCGGTGACCCGCTCCGGGACATCGGCTGGATGCTGGTCTACTGGGACACCGACCCGATCGTCCCCGAACTGATGCCGGGCTTCCTCGACCGGCCGGGGTATCCGTCCCGCGAGGAACTGATCGAGCGGTACGAGCGGGCGTCGGGTATCGAGTTCGTCCACCGGGAATTCTACGTCGTGCTCGCGCTCTACATGCTCGCGGCGGTCTGTGAGATGTTCTACGCCCGGTACCTGAACGGGAACTCGGACGACGACCTCTACCCGCGGATGGAGACGCTCGTCCCCGACATCGCCCGGCGGGCGAAGGAGCTGATCGACGGCGACCGGTCGGTCTGATACGGTCGTGCGTAACCGTTTTCAGCGATCTTCAGGACGATCGGTGTCTCGAGACCGGTGGGACGGAACGAGGGGCCGTGAGGCGGCAAAGAATTACGCACGACCGTATGAATCGAGTGACGCTCGATCCGGTCCCGCACTCCATCGATACCAGTGTGAGATAATTGATACCGATCTAGAAACGATAACGTCGATGGCGTATCTCCGCCTGTGTCGCTTTCGGTTGACCGGAAGGGCGAGTTCGGAGACGGGCCTCTACTCCGGGAGCGGGGCCTCGACCTCGAGCTCCACGAGGAACTCCTCGTTCGCCAGGTCCGCGACGCCGAGCATGGTGTGGCAGGGTAGCGGGTCGTCGAAGAACTCGGCGAACGCCCGCTTGTACCCGTCGTAGTCGCCGTGGATGTCGACGAGGTAGCTCGTCACCTTCACGACGTCCCCGAACCCGGCCCCGGCCGCGTCGAGTATCTCGCCGACGTTCTCGAACGCCTGTCGCGTCTGCGTCTCGATGTCCTCGCCGACCACGTTCCCGTCCGCGTCGGTCGCGACCTGACCGGACATGTAGAGCGTCCCGTCGGCGACGACGGCGTGGACGTACTGGCGCTCGGTCGAATCGTACAGCCCCTCGGGCATGATCTGGGTTCGCGTCATCCCGCCAGGGGTACGACGCCGGAGGGGATAACGGTGGGGTGGACGCGAACCATCCGGGGACGCCACACCCGCAGAGACTTATCGGTCAGCGCGATAGAGGGTAGTATGTACACCTGTGAGACCTGCGGCGAGGAGTTCGAGACGCTGTCGCGACTGCGGCTGCGCCACGACCCGTGTCCGGTCGCGGAGGAGGAGCGGAGACACGAGGAGGCGGTCGAGCGACTGCGAGAGGAGTGGGGCCTCGAAATCGGGGACTGGTGTCGGGTGATCGCGACCGGGGAGGAGGTGGAGGTCGTCGGCGTCGAGCCCGGAGCGGGCGACGAGGACGACCCCAGGGTCGTGTGGGTTCCGGCGGGGGAGGCGGACACGCCGGAGCGGAGACAGACGAGCGCGGCGGGTAAACTCGTGTAGCCTCCCGGTCGTCTTTCGAAACGTCAAGCCCCGTCCTCGACCCGCCGCACGGCTATCCACACGCCGAGACGCGGCTCCGGCGCCGTCGCGTTCCTCGTAGAACGGCCACGGACCGGCGCTCGTCCGCGGCTATTTGAACTCCGGTACCGACCACCGCGTATGCTCGACGTCACCTACTACGGGAACGCGGCGTTCTCCATCGAGTCTCGGGAGACGACCGTTCTCGTCGACCCGTATCTGACCGGGAACGAGGAGTGTCCGTGGGACGCGGACGAGGTCGTAGGTCGCGAGGAGCCCGACGCCCTCTGTGTCACCCACGCCGCACACGACCACGTCGGCGAGGCGGCCGAACTGGCGCGCGAGGACGGGGTACCGGTCCTCACCGAACCCGCAACCGCGCGCTACCTCCGGTCGGAGGGCGTCCCCGGGGAACGGATCACGTCGGTCGTCTGGGGCATGGAGGCCGAGATCGGCGACCTCTCGATCCGGGTCCTCGAGACCCGTCACGCCTCGATCCGGGAGGTCGGCGAGGAACTGGTCTCGGGCGTGCCGCTGTCGTTCCTGTTCCGCGGCGAGGGCGAGAGCGTCTACCACATGGGCGACACCTCGATCTTCCGTGATCTCGAGACCTACGGCGACCTCCACGACCCCGACGTCGTCCTGGTCGGCGTCGGCCAGGCGTACGACGCCCCGGCGCGGACCGAGGGCCCGATCACCCCGCGCATCAGCGAACTCACGACCGAGGAGGCCGTCCTGGCGACGCGGTGGCTCGGCGCCGACCGCGCCGTGCCGATGCACTACGTGAACGACGAGCGCGAGCGGTTCCTGGAGGCGATGGCCGACGCCGAGGGCGTCCCCGAGCCCGTTCCGCTCGACCCCGGCGAGTCGCTCCGCGTCGAGTAGTCGTCGGACCCG
>JBEPXB010000351.1:0-4175 GCA_041642135.1 Halobacteriales archaeon
AACGTCGTCGAGATCTCGCTCGCCTCGGGCGAGTGGGACCTGCGCGTCTCGAAGGTAGGGATGGGTTCCGGCGGGTCGCCGGGCGCGGCGTACCTGACCGCCCAGGGGTCGACGTCACGGACGGTCACCGCCGGCGAGAGCGTCGACTACACCGTGCGCGCGCTCGACGCCTACGGGAACCCCGTGAGCGGCGTGACCGTCAAGCAGGCCGGCGGACCGAACCGGACGACCGACAGCGACGGCCGCGTCACCTTCGAGCGGACCGTGGGTTCGGACACGACCAACCCGGTCTGGTTCGGGAGCAAGCCAGCCGACGGGGGTTCGCCACGACGGGTCGACTTCTCGTTCGACATCGCCGCCGGCGGAGCCGGGACCGGGACCGGATCGGCGATCAACCCCGGCGACGGGCTGGCGCTCAAACGAGTGACACTGAACGACGGCAACCTCACCGGCGGGTTCGAGAACGTGGGCAGCGACTCGGTCACGGTGGTGGCGCTCAGGTACAACTTCTACAACCCCGACACACAGAGCAGCAGTCCGGTCGACGTCCCGGAAGAACTCGAGACGAACCGGACGGCCTCGCGGGCCGCCATGGCGGGCTCGTCCGTCTCCACCGGCGACATCACCATCGGCCCGGGTGCGAGGTTCGGGGTCGAGTTCAGGCCGATCGACGAGGGTAGTCAGTTCGAGGTGGACGATGCCGACTTCATGGTCGTCACCCTCTACTTCTCCGACGGCACCTCGAGCGTCTACTTCTTCGGCGCGGAGTACGACACGGGGTGAGCGCGGGTCGATATCGGCCGTCTCCGGGCGTCGTCGGGTCGATACTCACCCGCTCCGCGGCGGCCGCCCGACCTCGTGGCCCCCGAGTTCGGCCAGACGCTCCCCGACCTCCTCGGTGAGTAGTTCCGCGGCGGGCGGGAACCCCGTGCGATCCCCGACGAGATCGGCGGCGAACGTTCCGGCGTCTGGCGGTTCCGTGCCGACGGCGGTCGCCCCGGCGAGGACCGCGAGTTCGATCACGTCGCGCTCGAGCTCGGCGTCGAGCGAGGGATCATCGCGCTCGCGCCGGTCCGTCTGGTCGCGGCCGAACGAGCGGACCACCTCGACGGCCGCGCCCGCGGCCTCGGTGCGGGCGAGCAGGTAGAACCCCCGCGAGACGAGCACGTCGGCGGCGAGGATCTCCACGTCCGCCGCGAGGTCGGACTCGAGTTCGCCCGAGGCCTCGGCCTCGCTCCAGGGGTCCGCCTGTACGAGCCGCCGGGTGAGCCCCAGCCCGTCGTAGATGAGCTGGACGCCGACGGCCCGCTCGGTCAGGCCGTCCACCCCGTCGGGGTCGACCTCGCCGAACAGGTCCGCGACGACGAGCGTCAGCGCGCCGGGGGCGACCGACCCGCTCTCGACGACCTCGGTGATCCCCTCGCGGAGGGCATCGGGGACGATGTCGCGGACCGCTTCCCCGGCAGCCCCCCGGACCGCGGCGGCTTCCTCCATCGCGTACCCGTAGGTCGGTTAGGGGCAAAGACCTTTGGAAACCACCTGCAGACCCCCGACCGTTATCACCCGCCCGTCCGACCGCCGTCTCATGTCCACCCACACGGTCGCGGACGAGTCCGCGTACACGGCCGAGCGGGTCACGCTGGCGCGTCTGCCCTCCGGCGTTCGGATCCAGACGACGGTCCATGCCTACGGCGACGGCGACGGGCCGACGCTGTACGTCCAGGCCGCCCAGCACGGTCGCGAGATCAACGGGACAGCGACGCTCCGGCGGCTCCACGAGCGCCTGGACCCCGCGGCGGTCTCGGGGCGGCTGGTCGCCGTCCCCGTCGCAGACCCCCTGACGTTCGACCGGGTGTCGTACACGACGGACGAACCCATCGACAGCGTCAACGGGAACATGAACCGCGTCTGGCCGGGGGACGACTCGGGGACGCTCCACGAGCGCATGGCCGCCCGGCTCTGGTCGATGGCGGGCGAGGCCGACGCCATCGTGGACCTCCACACGGCGGGTCGGGACTCGCTCACGCACGTCGTCTTCCGCGAGGACGACCCCGAGGCACGGCGGCTGGCCGAGGCGTTCGGGACCGACCTCCTGCTCGCCGAACTCGCCGAGGACGACGCCGAGGCGGAGTGGCACGACCGCGACTTCGGCGGGAAGCTCCGGGTCGCTGCCTCGGCGGAGGGGATCCCCTCGATCACGCCCGAACTCGCGCACAACAAGGAGATCGTCGAGTCGGCGGTCGAGGCCGGCGTAGCGGGGACCCTGAACGTCCTCCGGGAGCTCGGGATGCTCCCCGGCGCCCCCGAGACCGACCGGACGCCCCCACTCTACCGGAACCACCTCGGGCGCGTGCGAGCCGAGGACTCCGGGCTGTTCCGGGTCGATCCGGGTACCGAGATCGGCCAGACGGTCGAGTCGGGCGAGCACGTGGGCACGCTGTACGATCCGACGAGCTACGAGGTCCTCCAGGAGGTCGAGACCGACCGCGCCGGCCTGCTCTACACCGTCACCCGCGAGTCGACGGTGGTCGCCGGGGACTCGCTGGTCCGCGTGGCACTCCCGCTAGAGGACTGATACGGACGGTTGCAACGGTTTACCGGTGCGTGCCCGGACGGGGTCGGCGCTCGCCGGTATGAGACTACAACGTCCGTATGAAACGGGCTGGCGTCGTCTCCCGCCGACGGTCACCCGGATGCGACCCGCGACCGCGGGGGGCCGTGTTCCCGTTCCGTACGACCGGGGACGGGCGACGGTCGGGCTACTCCCCGTCGAGGTCCGCGAACGGCCAGTTGCCGACGTTCCGCATCCCGACGTCGTGGCCGTCCGCGACGGTCGCGTCACGTATCTCTTCGCGCGAGCGGCGCGCGACCCCTCGGTCGCCCTCGGCGAGCTTCAGGACTCCGGCCGCGAGCGGGACGGCCAGTTCCCGGAGGTCCCGGCGGTCGAGCTTGTCGAGCGTGTCCGCGTGCGTGTGACCCCAGCCACGCCCGCTCTCCCCGGAGGTCGA
The DNA here is from genome assembly GCA_041642135.1 of Halobacteriales archaeon. Lineage (GTDB taxonomy): Archaea > Halobacteriota > Halobacteria > Halobacteriales > Haloarculaceae > Salinirubellus. The sequence continues at coordinate 3,009 of JBEPXB010000351.1, forward strand.
GCGGGCCTGGACGGCCGGGATGCCCTTCTGGGCGAACGGCCAGTGGTCGCTGTGTGGCCGGACGCCGTCCGAGACGTCGATCGGGACGCCGTGTTCCTCGGCCACCTCCTCGAAGGCCGTCCCGACGTCGTCGAAGCGGTGGGTGTAGACGTCGAGGTTCCGCGAGTAGCCCGCGCCGTCGATGTTGACGACCGCCTTGACCCGCTCGTGTGGGTGGGTCTCGACCCAGTGGTAGGCGCCGAACAGGCCGACCTCCTCGGCGCCGACGATCAGGAACCGGACGCGGGTGTCGAGGTCGTCGGCGACGTCGGCGAGCAGGCGGGCGACCTCGGCGACAAGCACGCTCCCGACGCCGTTGTCGTTCGCGCCCTCGGCGATGTCGTGGGCGTCGTGGTGGGCGGTCAGGAGCACCTCCTCGTCGGTGTCCGGACCGAGGGTGCCCTCGACGTTGCGCGAGGTCGCGGATTCGTTCCGGCAGTCGACCGCGAGTTCGGCCTCGAGGGACCCCTCCGCCGCGTAGCGGACGAGCCGGTCGCCGAGCTCCTTCGAGACGCCGACGGCCGGGATCGGTCCGGGGCCCTCCTTGCCGCCGACGCTCCCGGTCGGGGGGAGACAGCCCTCGACGTGGTTCCGGAAGACGAACCCGACCGCGCCGTGATTGGCCGCGAAGTGGTACTTCTCCGAGCGGTGTATCCACCGGCCGTAGTCGTCGGGGGTCGTGCTCGAGGCCATCGCGATCCGGCCCTCCAGGTCGGCCGCCTCGAAGTCCGACGGCCGGCCGTAGCCGACGTCGACGAGTTCGGCCGCCGGCGAGCCCGCCGGCGTCCCCGGGAGCGAGATGATCCGGTGGTCGGCGTCGTAGGTCCGCGTTCGACCCCGCTCGACCGTCAGCGACGACTCCCCGCGCCACCAGCCGGGGATGTCGAACTCGGTCACCGCGACGTCCTCGAGGCCGGCCGACTCGTACGCCTCCCGGAGGCGCTCGGCGGCTTCGGCCTCGCCGGACTGGCCGGCCATCCGGTTGTCGATGTCGACCAGGTCCGAGAGCAGGTCCCAGTGGTAGCTGCTGGTGTACGCGTCGCCGACCAGTCGCGTCGGAAGCGTTGGCATCGACCCGTCGCTTGGGTCGCGCCGGAATATAGGTTGCGCTCGGGCCGGGTGACACCC
>JBEPXB010000352.1:0-4165 GCA_041642135.1 Halobacteriales archaeon
GACGCCGCCGACGCCGCCGACGCCGCCGACGCCGCGAGCGTCAGGCTCGCGGGTCGAGCGACGGTCGAGACGTTCACGCGGGAGGGCGACCCCGCGGCGGTCGTCCGGTCGGTCGCCATCGAACGCGATGCCGACGTGGTCCTGCTCGGGGTCCACGGGGGGCGGCCGGGAGCCGGTCCCGGACCCGGGTCGGTCACCACCGCGGTGCTCGCCGAGGCCGACCGTCCGGTCGTCGTCCTGCCGATCGGGCCCTGACTCCGCGGGAGACGCGGGTCCGCGTATCGGACCGAATCCCGTTCGAAGTCCCCCGGAACCCTTTTTTCCGTACCTGATAGTATCGAACACGTGACGACGTACCTCGTCGCGACCGCTTCGGCCGCGACGACGACTGCGGCCTGTGACTACCTCGAAGGGCGGCTCGACGCCGACGACGAGGTGTACGTCCTCACCGTCGAGGAGCCCGGGGTGCCGGACGCGACGCTGACCGACTTCGAGGAGGCACAGACGCGGCTCCACGACCTCGCCTCGGTCCGCACCATCCGCCGCGAGGGCCACCCGGAGCTGGTCATCGTCGCCTTCGCCCGCGACAAGGACGTCGACGAGATAATCATGGGTCCACAGCGCGACGCCAAGCCGGGCTTCTCGACGATCGGCTCGACCACGCGCGCGGTGCTGAACAAGGTCGACGCTCCGGTGTTCGTCGTGCCGCGGTCCGCCCCCGAGTAGGACGGTCGCCGATGCCCTGCCGGTACGCCTCTATCGTCCTCGCCCTCGTTCTCACCGGGAGTCGCTTCCTCCGCTCCTCGTCCTCGTCTTCGTTTTCCCCCTCTTCCGCCGTCGCCGTGCCGTCGTTCGTTCTCACTCCGTGGGGCCGAGCGCTACCTTACTGCATCGACCGGTCGTACCTCCGTCCGTATGACCCGTCACACCCCACACCACGAGGTCGAACTCTACCGCGAGGCGGACAGCTACGTCGTCATCGTCGAACTCCCCGGCGCGACGGCGGCGGACGTCGACGTGAACTGGGTGGACGGCCGTCTCTCGGTCGCCGCGGAGGTCGCGACCGACGGCCGTCGCCGGGTCGTCTCGAGGCGGGTCTCCGTCCCGAAGGAGATCGATCCCTCGGGGATCTCGGCCCGGTTCGAGGACGGGGTCCTCGAGGTCACGCTCCCCATCGTCGGGGAGGACCGACCCGAGGGGATCAGCATCGAGGTCGAGTCGGCGTAGTCGCCGCTCGGGGGCTCTCCGCCCCGTATCGACCCGTCAGCGCGACAGCGACAGCCCCGCGTGCCAGGCGTCGGCGCCGGCCTCGTCCTTCACCGCGTCCATCTCGTCGAGCAGCTTCGCCGCGAGGCTCGCACACCGGCCGGCCCGGCGCTCGCCCTCGGTCCGGAACTCCCCGGTGACCCGGTTCGCGTACACCGTACAGACCGCCCCGCCGCAGAGTCCGTAGAGGTTCGCCAGCGTGAGGATGGCTGCGGCCTCCATCTCGAAGTTCAGCACGCCCGCCTCGCGGAGTTCCTCGACTCGTTCGTCGGCGCCGGCCGCCTCGAACCCGCCGAACCCTTCCCGTCCTTGCCCGGCGTAGAACGAGTCCGTCGAGCAGGTGAGCCCGACGTGGTAGTCGTAGCCCAGTTCCTCGGCGGCCGCGACGAGCGCCGAGACCACCTCGTGGTCCGCGACCGCGGGGTAGTCCTCCCGGACGTACTCCCGGCTGGTCCCCTCCTGCCTGACCGCGCCCGAGGTGATGATCAGGTCCCCGATGTCGATACCCGGCTGGATGACGCCACAGGAGCCGACCCTGAGGAACGTCTCGGTGCCGACCCGCGCGAGCTCCTCCACCGCGATGGCCGCCGACGGCGAGCCGATGCCCGTCGACGTACACGTCACGGGAGCCCCCTCGTACTCGCCGGTGACCGTCCGGAACTCCCGGTGGCTGGCGACCTCCTGCACCCGGTCCCACGACTCGGCGATCTTCGGGACGCGCTCCGGGTCGCCGGGGAGGAGCACCGGCCCCGCGACGTCGTCCGGGCCGACGCCGACGTGGTACTGCACCTCGTCGTTCGGGTCCTCGCCGTCCATGCGCTCCGGACGAGGGCGTCGGTCCTAAGTGCTGGGTCGAGTGGTGGAACCTACCGACCCAGCGTCTCGCGGCTGATCGTCGCCGGGATGAGTTCGCCGAGCGTGTACTCCGCGACGACGGGTCCGTCCTCGCCGTCCCCCTCGTCACAGTAGACCGGGAGATCCGCCTCGCAGAACTCCGCGAGCGTCTGTCGGCACATCCCACACGGGGTGACGCCGTCGCGCTCCCCCGAGGCGACGGCGATAGCCTCGAACTCCCGATGGCCGTCCATCAGCGCCCGAGCGATCGCGACCTCCTCGGCGTGGAGGCTGTTCGAATAGTTGGCGTTCTCGAGGTTCGCGCCCGTGTGGACGCTCCCGTCGGCGGTCAGCAGAGCGGCGCCGACCCGGTACTCGGAGTAGGGGACGTACGCGCGGTCGAGGGCTCCGCGTGCTTCGGCGATCAGGTCGGCGGAGGCGTGGGTCATCGGTGATGGATGGGGGTCGTGCGGGGATAGGTCTCGTGGTGCTTCTCTTGCCGTGCCGGTTCGGGGGGCGTCGCTGACCGGACTGACGTTGTCGGGTGGGACTGAAAGGGCCGGCGTCTCCGGGAAGGCGGACGAAGGTGAGCCGAACGTCGCTGGACGAGCGAAGCGGGTGAACGACCGAGGAGCGCAGCGAGTCCCCCGACCCGAGACGTCGGGGGCTTTCGAGACGTTCTCCCCATCGGCAGCTGTAACTGGAACTGCCTCGAAAGCCCCCGACCGCTACACTCGCGCGACTCGTTGCGGTCCTCGGCCTCACTCCGTTCGGCCTGCGGTCCTTACGTCGTCGTGCTTCGTGTAGCGGTCGGCCCCTTTCAGTCCCACCCGACAGCCACACCCGAACACGGAGACGAACACCCGAAAGACGGAGACCTACTACTCCTCGCCGGATTCGTAGTGCTCGCCGGCCGCTTCGGGAATGCGCGTCCGCCCGACCAGCGCCAGCACGACGATGACCGTGACGAACGGGACGATCCGCACGAGCGAGTCGGGGATGCCCGTCCCCCGGGTCTGAAGCGTCAGCTGGAGGGCGTCGAGCCCCGCGAACAGGAACGTCGAGAGGAACGCCCCCACGGGGTTGTAGTTGCCGAACAGGTAGGCGACGATGGCGATGAACCCCTTGCCGTTGACCATCGTCGGGCCGTTGCCGGTGAACTGGCCGAGCCCGAGCGAGAGAGCCGAGCCGCCCATCCCCGCGAACACGCCCGAGAGCAGGACCGCGGCGTAGCGTACCCGCGAGACGTTCACGCCCGCGGTGTCGAGCGCGCTCGGGTTCTCCCCGCTCGCGCGGACCCACCGGCCGAACGTCGTCCGGTTGAGCAGGTACCAGGAGACGCCGACCATCAGGACCATCAGGTACACGGAGAGCGAGGCCTCGAGGAGCACGTCGAGGACGAACCCGAGGAGCCCCCCGAGCACCGGCACCCCGAACGAGGTCGGTATCTGCTCGGGGGCAGGGAGGAACCACAGCACCTCCGGGAGGGTCGGGACTGTCCCGACGCTGTCGGTGTTGGGCCCGCCGTAAACGACCTGCGAGGCGAACGGCGCGAGCCCGAGCGCGATGAGCCACACCGCCAGCCCCGCGATGATCTGGTCGGCCCGGAACTCGATACAGACGACGGCGAACAGCCCCGCGAGGAGGGTGCTCGCGAGGACACCCAGCCAGAACCCGGCCAGGATCGAGCCGGTGACGTCGGTCCCCCAGATGGCCCCGAACGCGGCGATGATCAGCAGCCCCTCGAGCCCGATGTTGATGACGCCGCTCTTCTCGGCGAAGATACCCCCGAGCGCCGCGAGCGCGATGGGAACGGAGAGCCTGAGAGCGGCGCCGAACGCCGACTCGCTGGTGGCGATGTCGAGCAGTTCGCCCGCCAGCGACGCCGGCTGTGCGAGACCGGCGGCGACGAACGCCACCAGCACGACGGCGCCGGCGACCAGCCCGGCGGTCTGTCGCCCGGAGAGCCCGTCGAGGCGCTCTGTCACCCCGTCCCGGGCCCGGTCGAGCGCGGAGCGGGTCGACTCACTCATCGGTCTCACCGCCGGTCTCGCGGTCGGCTTCG
>JBEPXB010000353.1:0-4165 GCA_041642135.1 Halobacteriales archaeon
GACGACGGGCCCGAGGTGTTCGGTGTGGACGGACTCGCGCTCGAGGGCCGGTCGACGTACACCGTCTTCGCACTGGGCTATCTCTCGCCCGACGACGAGGGCGACGAAGCTCCCGGGTTCTCTCTCCTGCCCGAGCTGGACGCTGGCGCACCGCCGCGTGGAGATGACGAGGAGGACGACGACGAAGAGGAAGACGAGGACGACGACGAGGAAGACGAGGACGACGACGAGGAGCGCGGACGTGGACGCGGCAGGGACGGAGAGGAAGAGGACGAAGAGGAGGATGACGACGAGGAGCGTGGTCGCGACCGGGGTCGTGACGACGAGGACGAGGAAGAAGACGACTGACGGCCTCGTCCCCCGAGAGGCTCCGACACCGATCCCCGGGTGATTTCCCTCCCGCTGACCACTACCCACCCTCCGGCGACGGCCAGAACCGTTAGGTACGTGGCACGATTCGTCACCGTCGATGGAGGCGGTCCTCTGGCAGGTGCTCGCGGGGACCCGGGGTGGGCCCAACCGGGCGCGCCTCCTTCGGGCGGTGGACGAGCGACCGCGCAACGCCAACCAGCTCGCCGAGGCGCTGGACCTGGACTACAAGACGGTCAGACACCATCTCGAGGTGCTCGAGGAGAACGACGTCGTGCAGTCGAGCGACTACGACTACGGCGCGGTCTACCTGCCGACGGACCGGGCACGGCAGCACTGGGACACGGTCGAGGAGGTGTTCGCGGAGATGCAGGAGGTGGACGCGTGACCCGCGTTCGCCACGTCGAGGCCGCCCGAAGGTACTTGCCGGCCGACGTTCGACTCCCGGCGATGAGGGGGTGCCGACCGTGAGCCTGGTCGTGGACCTCGCGCGGGTCTCCGCGGGGCTGAACGTCCTGCTGCTGCTCTCGATCGGCTACGTCTGGGCCGACAGCTACCGCCAGGTCCGCTCGAGACACACGCTCGTGACGTTCCTGTTCGCGCTGTTCCTGCTCGCGGAGAACTCGCTGGCGCTCTACTACTACCTGACGAGCGTCTCGCTGCCGGCCGCGGCGATGCAGGCGATGATGACGCTCTCGGTGCTCGAGACCCTCGGGCTGGCGCTGCTGGCGTACGTCACCTGGGAGTAGCGGCCCGTGCCGGCTCCCGGCCCTCTATCCGCTCGCCGAGTTCGGCGAGCCTGACCGACCCGCTCCGGACGAACGGGACGCCGTGGCCCATCGCCAGCACGTCGACCGCGGGCGCCCGGTCGGCGAGGTCGTGGATGCTCTCGCGGACCGTGTCGGTGTCGTAGGAGAGGACCCACGGCGAGGGTTCGAGCCGGCCGTTCCGCTCCATCACGACGTCGCCGACGAACGCGGCGTCGAGGTCGTCCGAGACGAACGCGGTGTGGCCGGGGGTGTGCCCCGGAGTGTGGTAGGCGACGAACGAGCCGACCTCGTCCCCGTCGGCGACGAGCGTGGGCTCGCTCGCCGGCTTGCGGGCGAACGGGCCGAGGACCCGCTGGAGCGCGCCCTTGTGGTGGAGGAACGGGGGTCGTTCCCGTCGCATCAGGAACGGCGCGTCGGCGGCGCCCATGTACCACTCCGCGCCGGTGTCCCCGAGGATACCGGCGAGCGTCCCGACGTGGTCGACGTCGTAGTGGGTGACGAGCACCCGTTCGAGGTCGGTGAGGTGGTAGCCGGCGAGTTCGACCGCGGTCCGGAGCCGACCGCCGTCGATCGGCGTCCCGCTGTCGACGAGCGTCAGCGTCCCGCCGTCGTCGGCGAGGTAGGCGTTCACCCCGCTCAGTTCGACCTGCCAGACCCCGTCGCGAAGCTGGGTGACCATACCCCCGCCTACGCCGTGCCGTGTCAAGATACTGTTGCCTCGCGGACGGTGTGGTGAGGCGGGAGGCCGTCCCCCCGCGCTCGGGTCGCCGTCGGGTCGCCGTCGGGTCGTGATCGAGTCGGCGCCCGCCTCAGATGGAGAGCCGCGACCGGACGGCGCCCGAGAGCGCCCGGACCTTCGAGGGCCGTCGGATCCGCTCCATCTCGGCGTCGCTCAGTTCGAAGTCGAAGGTGTCGCGGTTGGCCGCGAGGTGCTCGCGGGAGGTGGCCTTCGGGATGACCGAGACGTTCGGGTGCTGGAGACACCACCGGACCGCGACCTGTGCCGGGGACTTCCCGTGTCGCTCGCCGACCTCGGCGAGGACCGGGTCGTCGAGGACACCGCCGTGGCCGAGCGGCGAGTACGCCGTCAGCACGAGGTCGTGTATCTCGCAGTAGTCGAGCAGCGAGGTCTGGTCCCAGTAGGGGTTGAACTGGACCTGGTCGGTCAGGAGTTCGTGGTCGGCGGCCTCGCGGGCCTCGTGGAGCCGGTCGACGTCGAAGTTCGAGACCCCCATGTAGCGGACCTTCCCCGCGTCGACGAGCGCGTCCATCGCCCGGAGCGTCTCCTCGACGGGTATCTGTTGGAAGGGGTTGTGGATCAGCAGACAATCGACGTAGGAGGTCCCCAGTTTCGCGAGGCTCTCCTCGGTCGACCGGAGCACGTCGTCGTACGCGCGGTTGCCGTTGACGAGCTTCGTCGTGAGGAAGAGGTCCCCGCGATCGACGTTCGAGGCGGCGATGGCGTCGCCGACCTCGCGCTCGTTGCCGTAGGCCTGTGCCGTGTCGAGGTAGCGGTAGCCGAGTTCCAGCGCCGTCTCGACGGCGCGACGGCAGTCCTCGCCGGTGAGCCGCCAGGTCCCCAGCCCGAGCGCCGGGACGTCCACACCCTGGACGGTCACGTCGGGGATGTCGGTTTCGGACACGGTCGCCGGTAGGGAGTCGGCGGTCGTGTACCTGTCGTCTCGTCGTGACTCGCCCGTCACCCCGGACCAGTGGACGGGCGAGCACCGACCGACGACTCAGACCCGGACGACCCGCAGTTCGTAGTCCGCGGGGAGGTCGTAGACGGTCCGGAACGTCCCCTCCAGGAAGTCCGCGGCGTGCTTCGGGTCGGCGATGGCCGAGACGTACACGGTCCCCTCGGGGGCCTTGCGGGTCTCGGGCTGTTTCAGCTTGAACACGGGGAACGAACCGAGGTGCTCGTCGAGCGCCTCGCGCTCGTCGCCCGAGACCTCGAGGGTGAACAGCCGGTCGGCGTACTCGACGCGGACGCGCCGGTCGCCGTCGGCGTCGACACCCTCGAAGACCGCCCCCTCGCTTCCCCGGGACCGGTGCGTGCTCACGGCGTCGACCGCGAGGGCGATCCGTTCGCCCGCCTCGTCCGCCTCGAAACGGCCCATACTGGCCGGTCGCCGCGGGCCGTAGTAAAACCCGTGCGAACGTGGCTCGGACCCGGAGGCCGGGATAGGGTCGAACGGACTTCGATAGACTCGCACGGCCTGGGCGGGTCGACTCGACCGCTCCGCGGGATCGAGAGGGACCACCGACCACGGGACCGTGGGACGCGTCGACGGGGAACGGTGAGCGACGGAGGGAAAAGGCATATCCCCGCCGCCGCGTAGGTCGGGACATGAGCGACTCCGGGGAGTACTACACGCGGGACCGCTGGCAGAACTGGCTCGACCGCCTGCGGGAGGAGGAGATCGACCCGGAGAACGAGGACTCCGCCCGCCTCCTTCTCAATCTCCAGGACGACGCGGCCATCGCGATCGCGAAGGTCCTGACCGACCACGAGGACGGCGAACTCGACGAGGAGGCGGCGATGGGCGAACTCGAGCGGATCCGGGAGATCGTCCTCTCGGAAGTCGAGTTCGACGACGAGGAGAAGCTGATGCTGGTCGACGGCGTCCAGACCTCGCTGGTCTGTGTCTTCTACGCCGCCGAGGAGTACGTCGTCGGGGGCCCCGCCGAGGAGGGGACCGTCGAGGACTACGTCCGGGCGGCCATCGACGCCGAGGCCGAGGAGGACTTAGACGCCGCCATCGGCTACTGCGCGCAGGCCGGTACGCGCATCATCGACGGCGAGGAGCTCGACATGGCCGTCGTCGAGGACCTCGAGTACGGGCTCGTCGCCGAGTGGATCAACGGGCTCGACAGCCTCCAGACGGCGCTGGCCGACCCCGAGGTCGTCGAGGAGGACGACGAGTAGCCCCGAACGCGAGGAGTTAGGAACTGACCCGGTGCGCCCCTTTTAGTGCAGAACCGGAGTACGGTTCCCCGATGCGACCAATGGTCGAGGAGCGCGG
>JBEPXB010000354.1:0-4158 GCA_041642135.1 Halobacteriales archaeon
GGCCTCATCCCCGCTCGCGGTGCCGGTCGCGCACGTTCGAGGCCACCACCCACCCGATACCGACGGCCGCAGCGACCCCACCGACCCCGAACACGACGACGAAGACTTCGCCGAGTAGCGGACCCACGCCCCCGAGCACGGCGAACAGCGAGAGGACGAAACACGCGGCGGCCACGGCGAAGAGCCGCCGCTGTCGGGGACCGACCTCCAGCGTCAGGACGCTCCCGCGGAACGCCGCCCACCCGGCGACTATGGCCCCGCCTGCCGTCACCGCGACCGTCCCGAGGAACGCCAGCGCGACCAGCGCGGCCGCTAACCCCAGTCCGCCCGTCGCGTCGAGGGGCGTCGTCGGTACCGGGGTCGCCGGCACCGGCGTCCCGGTCTGTGCGACTGCCCGGCGGGGCATCCACACGACCGAGGCGAACGACGACGGCGGGACACACATGCTCGTCGCGTCCTCCGCGTGGACCGCTCGCCGGGGGCGTCGTACCGCGGAGTAATCAGTATTCCCCAACACGCTGTAGACGGTTCCCCGAGACGCCCTGGACGGTGAGTCGGGATCCGGGGTCGACGCGTAGCCGTGAGGTCGGCGGGATCGGAGACGGCTCCGGACCGCACACCGGATCCCCGTTCCGTGCCGAGCGGGCGCGTCCGACAGGTGGAACCCGGCCTCGTTGCCCCGGTCCCCGGCGTCGTGACCCCGAGAGTCGGCCCTCGCCGCCCGCGGGTCAGGTCTTGAGCCCCGAACCCGAGAGGGCCACGACGACGTCCGCGTCCGGGTCGAGGACGCCCCGGTCCCGATATTCCCGGAGGGCGGCGGGCGCGACGGCGCACGTCGGCTCGGTGTAGAAGCCCGCAGCGTGGAGCCGGCCGAGTTCGCGCTCGGTCGCCTCGCGGTCGACCGCTACCGCGTCGCCATCGGTGGCCTCGATAGCCTCGCGTATCTCGTCCGCGCGAACCGGCTCGCGGATCTGGATGCCGTCGGCGAGGTCGTTCTCACCACCCGAGGAGCCGTGGAGCGCGTCGGCGATCGGGGCGTAGCCGGCGGCCTGTGCGCCCAGCAGCCGCGGGACGTCATCGGTCCACCCGGCCTCGGCGAGCGCCGTGAACCCCCGGTAGGCACCCAGGAACATCGTCCCGTGGCCGAGCGGGAGGACCACGGCGTCAGGCACCGACCAGTCCCTCTGAGCGGCGATCTCGTACGCCATCGTGGCCGTCCCGGCGAAGAACGCGGGGTTCCAGGCGTGACTCGCGTACCAGCCCTCCCCCGCGTCCACTGCGTCCACACACGCCCCGGTGACCGCCTCGCGGCTCCCTTCGACCCGCTCGACCTCGGCGCCGGCGCGCTCGATCGCCCGGAGTTTCGAGGCCTTCACGCTCGCGGGGACGTAGATCCGCGCGTCGATACCGGCCCGGGCGGCGTAGGTGGCGATGGCCGCCCCGGCGTTGCCCGAGGAGTCCTCGACCACGCGTTCGACGCCGAGTTCGGCCGCCCGCGAGAGCGTCGTCGCCGCGCCGCGGTCCTTGAACGACCCCGTCGGGAACGTGTAATCGAGTTTGAACGCGCAGTCCCACTCCGGGGCGTCGACGAGCGGCGTCCATCCCTCGCCGAGCGAGACGCGCCGCTCGACGGGCAGGAAGTCATCGAACGTCCAGAGCCCGTCGCGCGCGTCGGGCACCTCGGGCGCCGGGCTGTCGGGAAGCGGCCGCTCGGCGAAGTCGAGCGGTTCGCCGCACTCGCACCGCCAGCGGTCGGCGTACGTGTTCCCGCAGACAGAACAGCGGAGGTCGGTGGGCATGGAGAGGTGTGGGCCGGGAGCCTCCGAGTAGGTGTCGGTGGGTCGATGCCCCGACCGGTCGCCGTGCCGGAACGGACCGGATAGCTTCCCGATACAGTCCCGTGGTTTTAGTCCAGACATCGAAACGGAAGGTCATGGGCTGGGTCACGTACCTGGGATTCCTCGCCGTCGCGCTGGTCGTCGCCGTCGGTGTGCGGTGGTTCGACCCGGCGGTCGTCGATCAGCTCTCGCGGAAGACCGGGCTGAGCGGCGCGAAGGGCTGGACCCTCCTGCTGGTCGCCGCCTCGTGGACGTTCCTTCCGCTACTCGCCGGGGCGGGGACGGGCGACGACGAACTGTGGATGTTCGGCTCGGCGATCGCCGGCGTCGGTTTCTACCTCGGGATGATAGCCGTCACCTCGATCGACGAGTACCGGCTCCTCCACCGGACGGGCCACGTCCCGCCCGGGCAGGTGACGACGGGGACCGGCGGCGAGGCCGTCGCCACGTCCGGAACGCCCGCAGTCGAGGACGGGACGGAGGACGAGGCACGGACGCCGTTCACCGGGCTCCCCGCGGTCTACACGGACTGGGTCCTCCAGCGCCGGGACCGGATCGGGGCTCGGCGAGTATGGAACAACGTCGCCAGTGGCGTCGAGAGCGTCGAGTTCACGCTCGACGACGGTGCGGTGGCGGTGACGGCGGGCGGGAACCGGGTCTTCTCGAACGCCGAGCGGATCACCACGTTCGAGCCCGACGAACCGCTCCCGGACGCCGCAGCCGAATTCATGCGAGCGCATCCGGACCTCCCGGACCCGGAGGACCGGGATACGAGGTTCAGAGCCATCGAGACGTGCGTCCCGGCCGACGAACCGGTGACGGTCGTCGGCGTCCCGCGGCAGGGGGAGTTCCCGGGCCAGCGTCTGATCGACCGGGCGCCACCGGACGACCTCCTCGGGACCGACGGCGCCCACGCCACCGACGGGGGTAGTGGGGAGGTGGTCCTGATCCGTGGGGACGCCGACGAGGCGGAACGAACCCTCCACAGGCGAGTCTACTGGCTCGGGGTCGCCTCGGTGGTGATGATCCTCGGCGGGCAGGCGCTCGCGTTCTGGCTGTCGGGGGCGAGCGTGGCCGGACTCGTCTGACCCGGTCGGGTAGCTCCGTCCACTAACCACTGCTGTTACGAGTACGACAGGAGAGCCCGCGCGGGCCAGCACCGGGCTTCGAGGACGGCGCTCGTTCGACGGATCCGAAACTCGCCGTTCGGCTTGGCATCCGCGCGAGCGACCGAAGGGAGCGAGCGCGGTTCACCCGCTCCGAGGCGCACAGCGCCGAGGAGCGCAGTTTTTCCCCACGTTTTTCTGACGAGTGGTGCCCGACGCGAGCGTAGCGAGCGAGGGCACCCGAGGAGGAAAAAGTGGTGGCTCAGTAGTTGTCGATATCGGTCCCGACCGAGCAGACGTACTCGCCGGCGGCGACCTGCGGGAGCCGGCGGGCGCGCCAGAACACCCCGTCGGAGTCGGCGGTGACCGTCGCCTTGACGTTGCCGAACGCGTCGGTCACCTCGAACAGGTCGTCGCCGCGGGCGACCTCCTCGCCGAGTTCCCGGAGCATGGTGACGAGCCCGCCGTTGGGCGAGCCGTACTGGTCGAACCCGCTGGCCCTGACCTGCGGTTCGGTCGCGACGGCGCCGTCGAGGAAGCCGTAGTGGGTCAGCACGTTCATCACGCCGCGGACGCCGATCCGGATGGACTCCTCGTCCCAGCCGACGCACCCGCCGAGTTCCGGGTCGATGGTCGGAATGCCCTCGTCGGGGGCGGCGCGGGCGAGCTGGCCGTCCGGGCCCTTCTGGTCGAGGATGTAGCCGGTGCCGAACACCTTCGCGAGGTCGAGACAGTCCCGATGGAGGCGGTGGCGGGGACCGCACCGGACCCGCGCCTCGTTGATCATCCGGGAGGTAGAGCCCTGGTGGAGGTCGAGCACGAGGTCCGCGCGGGTGGCGGCCCGGAACGTGGCGTGGGAGATGCGCTCGCTGGCGGTGCCGTTCTCGTCGCCGGGATACGTTCGATTCAGCTTCGTGTCGTCGATAGGGTTGCGGTGTTCGGCGACCTGGAACCCGTAGTGGTTGACGATGCCGACGACGAGGACCGTCCCCGAGAGTTCGGCAGGATCGACCCGGGGGACGAACCGCTGGACGACCCCGAGTCCGTTGAGTTCGTCGCCGTCCGAAACCGCCTGCACGTAGAGGGTCTTGCCGTCGCGCGCGCCATTTATTACGCAGACCGGGAGTGCGACCTCGGAGCCGTCGCGGGCCTCGCCCACGGGCAGGCGACCCACTGACACCTCGCCGGGGGCCGCGCTCGCCGTGCCGAGGGTG
>JBEPXB010000355.1:0-4151 GCA_041642135.1 Halobacteriales archaeon
ACGTACATTCAGGCCCGCGCGTCACGGCGTATTCGACCCGATAGCGAGCAGCCCGTGAACCGGCAGATCGGACTGTCGTGCGCGCTCTCGGCTCCCCGTCGACCGGGCGAACGGCGGACGAGGCGTCCGGCTCCGGTTCGCGTCCTCACCGGATCTCAAACCGAGTCACGATCCACTGGCTCGTCGCGACTCCTCTCACGCCGGGTCGGGCGCGGTCCGGAGACCCCGGTCGCGCCAGACACCCATCGGGGAGTGACAGTCGGGACACCTCACTACGAGGAGTCCGTCGAGTTCCCGGCGCTCGAGGGCCGCCGTCTCGTTCGACTCGCCGCATCGCTGGCAGGTGGGCATGATACACTTGACGCGCCCGAGGGCGAAAGCCGTTCCTCCCCGACGGTGACCGCGGGTTCGTCGTGTTCGACCGGAGCGCCCCAAGAGCTAACCGCCCGCCGGCGCCACGCCCGCCATGACCAGCAGCCCCAGAGTCCTGTTACTCCACGGGTTCCCGCCGGAGACGACCGGCACGCCCGCGGACCTCCGCGACCACGTCGAGGACGCGCTCCCCGAGGTCGACCTCGAACTGGCGACGGACCACGACGACGCCCGCGAGCGGGTTCCCGACGCCGAGGTGGTGATCGAGCACGGCATCACCGGCGACCTGCTCGCCCGGGCCGACGCCCTCGAGTGGCTCCAGTCGCTCAGCGCCGGCGTCGACCGGTACGAGCTCGACGCGCTCGCCGAGCGCGACGTGATACTGACGAACGTCTCGGGCGTCCACGCGAACCCCATCGCCGAGCACGTCCTCGCGCTCGCGCTCGCCTTCGAGCGGCGGCTCCCGCGGGCGATGGAACAGCAGCGCGACCGCGAGTGGCGGCGGTTCCCCGCGGGCGAACTCCGTGGGCGCACCCTCGGCGTCGTGGGCGTGGGGGCCATCGGCGGCCGGGTGGCCGAACTCGCCAGTGCCGTCGGGATGGACGTCCTCGGGGTCAAGCGCGACACCTCCGCCTACCACGAGGCGGTCGACGAGATACACCCGCCGGAGGAGCTCCACACGGCGCTCGGGCGATCGGACTACGTCGTGCTCGCGTGCCCGCTCACCGACGAGACCGAGGGGATGATCGGCGCGGACGAACTCGCCTCGATCGGACCCGACGGCGTCCTGATCAACGTCGCCCGGGGCGCGGTGGTCGATCAAGAGGCGCTCGTCACACAGGTCCAGGAGGGCTACCTCGGCGGGGCCGCGCTCGACGTGACCGACCCGGAACCGCTCCCCCCGGAGTCGCCGCTGTGGGACAGTTCGGACGTGATCCTCACGCCGCACATGGCCGGTGGGTCGCCCGAGTTCCCCAGGCGATGCGCGGAGATATTCGTCGAGAACTACCGCCGGTACGTCGACGGAGAGCGGGAGGCGATGTGCAACCGCGTCGTCTAGGGTCGCCGCCCGGCGTACACCCGTCTTCGGCTGTCGACCGAATCGCGAGGACCCCGCGGTCGGTCTCCCCCGGGCCACCGGGTCACTCGTCGGGTTCCAGCCAGTCGACCGGGACGTTCTCGATCTCCGGCAGCGGTGTGGTCGGCAGGTCGACGAGTGCGGGCCCCGACGACTCGACGGCCTCGGCGAGCTTCGGCCGGAACTCCTCGGCGGACTCGACTCGGTAGCCGTCGAGGCCGACGTCCTCGGCGACGCCCGCGTAGTCGACGCCGCCGAAGTCGACGCCGAACGAGAAGTCCGCGAACGAGCGCTGGCCGGCCTCGATCCAGGAGAACGAGTCGTTGTTCACGACCACTACCGTGACGTCGACGTCGTACCGGACCAGCGTCTCCAGTTCGCCCATCGACGTGCCGACGCTCCCGTCGCCGGTGAACCCGACGACCTGCGCGTCGGGACGGGCGAAGGCGGCGCCGAGCACCCCCGGGATCGTGTAGCCCAGCGCCCCGTGGGCCCGCGGGGTGACCCAGTGCCGACCGGGTTCGGGGAAGTCGTACAGCGCCGCGAAGTACGGGCAGGACGTCCCGGGGTCGGAGACGATCACGGCGTCGTCGTCCAGGACCGCCCGCGTGTCGGCCACCATCCGCTCGGGACGGATCGGGAAGGCGTCCGAGTCCTCGGCCGCCGCGTAGGGCTCGACCCACGCCTCGTGGCGCCGACGGATCTCCGCGGCGTCCCATTTCTCGGCGGCTGAGACGCGTTCCAGAAGCGTCTCGAGAGTCGCCTTCAGGTCGCCCGGCACGGGCACCTCGGTGTGGTAGTTCCGGCCGATCGACTCCGGGGAGACGTCGACGTGGACGATGCGCTTCTCGCCGTCGGTCGGCTGTGTCCACTTCTCGGTCCAGACGCTCTCGACGGCCGTGCCCAGGAGCAGGAGCGTATCCGCCTCCCGGACCATCTCGTTGGCGTACTCCCGCGAGCCGTTCTCGCCGACGACGCCGACCGCGTAGGGGCTATCGCCGATATGGCCCACGCCGGTCAGGGTCGTCGCGACCGGTATTCCGAGCGTCTCGGCGAGCTCGCGGAGCTCGAACCAGGCCCGCGAGGAGTGGACGCCGCCGCCCGCGACGACCACCGGCCGCGCGCTCTCCTCGATCACCCGTGCGGCGTCCTCGACGACACCCTCGGGAGGTGCCTGTCGGTATGTGGGGTAGGTCCCCGTCCGCTCGGGCGCGTAGGGCTCGCGCTCGCACGGGCCGTCGAGCGCGTCCATCGGGAGCGATAGGTGGGTCGCGCCGGGACGGCCGGCCGTCGCCTCCCTGAACGCCGTCCGGAGCTTCCCGGGCACCTGTTCGGGGTGGTCGGCGGAGCCGTTCCACTTGGTCACCGACTCGAACAGGCCCTGCTGGTCGAGTTCGGTCAGGACGCCACGGCCCCGGTGACGGACCGGGATGGTCGTGTTCAGCCCGACGACGGGCACACAGGAGCCCTCCGCCTCGGCCAGTCCCGGAAGCAGGTAGGTGGCACCCCCGCCGCTCGGTCCCTCGCAGACGCCGGGCCTGCCGGAGAGCCGGGCGTACGCGTCGGCCATGTAGCCGGCGCTGCGCTCGTCCCTCGCCAGGACGTGCGTGACCTCCGTGTCGGCCTCCTCGAAGGTCCGGTACAGGCCGATGCTGGTGTCCCCGCAGACGCCGAAGACGTACTCCACACCGTGGGCCTCGAGCCCGCGGAGCAGCGCGTGTGCGCCGTCCCTCATGTGGTTCCCGGTCGGAGAGCGGGGTGTTAAGCGTACTGTCGAGTCCGCAGGAGGCCATCACCGGGAGCGGACGGTCGAACTCGCCTCCGACCGTTCCCGCGGAGCGTCGGGCGTATCCGGGCGTCGTGTCTCGTTCGGTCTCGTTCGGATCGACCGTGAATCCGGGAGTCCGGGCTCCTCCCGCCCTCTCCCGACGGCTTCGTGCTTCAGGGTCGAGCCGCCTCGCACAGCGCCCTCGGGTCCGAACCGGGGAGCCCGCGAGCCAGTTCCCACAGTTCCTCGGCCGAGCCCTCGCCGACGACCGGGGCCGCTAGCGTCCGGAACTTCTCTCGGAGTTCCGGAGTGGAAAAGGGGTTTCGCTCGTCGCCCTTCGGGTATCGCACCTCCTCGACCAGTTCGCGTCCGTCCGAGAGTTCGATGGTCACGCGCGTACTTCGTGCCTCGGGCACCCGCGCCGCGAGGTCGTCCGAAGCGGCCACTGTGACCCGTTCGGCCAGTTCGTACGCCTCGTCCGTCAGCGCCTCGTCGGTGAACGACGCCTTCGCGGAGTTCCCGTTCAGGAGCCGCGTGGCGACGGCGAACGGGATCGAGAACTTCGCCTGGAGGTCGTTCTCCGGGCGCGGCTCGGTCAATCGGGCGGCGTCGGGGTAGGTCTCGACGAGGACCGACCGCACGGCAGAGGGATCGATCGACGCCCGTCCCTCGATGGCGTCGAGCGCGTCGAGTGCGCCGTGGGTGTACCGGCAGGCGGCGTGGTTCTTGAAGTACCCACGGGAGACCTCCCAGCGCTCGCCGAGCGCGTCGGCGACGGCGCCGCGGTCGAACTCCTCCGCACAGAGACGGTCGAGGTGACGGGCGAGGCCGTCCTCGAGTCCGGTGAACCCCGCGGCGGCCTGGTCCGCGGCGAGGATCCCGTTCATCGCGCTCATCCCCGCGTAGGTGTTCCTGACCGTCGCACCCTCGGTG